>CAYUEH010000250.1:0-1643 GCA_964442465.1 uncultured Laspinema sp.
GTGGGCATTGCCCACCCTACAGATAGCTAAATTTAACGGCGGCGTCTTGTGCCACCACCTGAGCGACGGGGGGCCGATCGCGTGGGAGAGGAGGAACGACCACTGCCAAAACTGCCGCGACGGGGAGTGGAACTGCCAGATGAGTTGGAGGCAGGTCTTTGTAGGTTACTGCCACCGACACCGGACCCAGTAGGTCGGGAGTTGTTGGTTCCCGTGGCGGGACGATTCACATTACTGGGATTCGAGCGAACTCGACCCGTTGTCCGCAATGAGTTTTGGCGATTTTGAACCGCTGGGGGTGGAGATTGGTAGCGGTTGGTATATTGTTGGACCGCTTGCTGATAGGAGTTGCCATAACCGCCATAACCCGTCATGACAACCCCAGGTTGATACATCGGGGGAACGTAATAGCGGGGGGTAAAGAGTGCGTTGGCAACCATTTGTCCGGCGATCGCACCGGCAAAGGGGGTCCAGAAGCTAGATTGCTGGCGGACAATGACGGTTTCCGGTTGGCCGGTTTGGGGGTTGGGTTGGGTTTCGGTCACCGCGTGAATATATTCAATTTTGAAGTCTTCGGTCAAATGCAGGGACGCTTGACCGGACTCTACCTGAAGGTAACTTTTTTGACCGGCAGAGATTTCTTCTGGGGTTAAACTGGCCATCGGCAACGCATCGGTGCGAAACACCGAGGGGGAGGCATTGAGCAAAAACAGGCTATATTCGCCGTTGGCATCGTTATAGGTCGCCTGCTGGACGGGATAGCGACCGTCAGCCATGCGGGTTGGGGTGACGGAGGTGGTGGGGTTGGGTGCGCTGGAGGAAGACGAACCTGTACTGGTGCTACAGGCGGTGGTGGTCCAACAGAGCATCAATACCATTAAGACTGGGATGAGTTTGCGGAACATGGCGGAGGTACTGCATGAAATTGATTCAAGTCAAGATTAACCGGACCGAGTTGCTCAGTCCGGCTGCTCTTTCTCTTGATTGTAAGAGAAGACGATTTGGGATGACAGGGGGGGTTTTTACAGGGGGATGAGTTCGGGAAAATACTCCAGGATTTGGTCTTCGGTGAGTTCTTCCCCGATCGCCGCCGGTGAAAAGTGGATTTGAATGCCACGGAGTCGCTGTTGGTAATGGAGGGCGATCGCAGCTTTCAGACCGGCTTGTAAGGCTTCCACGTTAGAGAGGTCGGTTTCGAGTTCGGGGACTTCTCCCTCTGCCGCTAGGGTGATCATGACGACGACATTGCGAGTCACCGGGAGGGAGAGGGTTTCCTCTGGCGAATCTGCGAACCGGACTTCACTGCCATATCGCGCAGCAGAGTCGGTAAAGAGTTCAGTCCAATAGTCCCCAGCTTCCCCTTCGTCCCAGACCACATCCCCTTCATTGGCGGCAGACTTCCAATAGTCATCGTAGCGCAAGAGACTTTCGGTGATTTCTACCAGGGCCTCCCCGAGGGTTTCCAGGTCTCCCTCGCTATCGAGTACGGGTCGGATGCCTTGGTTGAGGACCCCGAGCAGGGGGGCCACGTCATTTCCGGCGAGATGGAGAAAGATTCGGGAGACGACGAACCGGGAACGGCCCATCATTTTTTTAAAGCGATCGCGCATAAGTTTCGATTGGCAAATAAACTCAGAAAAGTA
>CAYUEH010000250.1:1743-7784 GCA_964442465.1 uncultured Laspinema sp.
GTGCGTTTTCCGAAACTGCCATCATAATAGACTTGCAGACTTTGGTCACTGGAATTGGTGAGCAACACTTGGGTGGGGGTTTCAAAAAAGTTGTAACTGTCGTTAGGGTTGAGAGTAACCGGAGGCATTTGAAGTTCATTAACAGCATGAATGGTTTGACTGAGGGCGGTACTGAGTTGTTTAATTTGTTTAATTGCCTCCATGCTATGGCTGTTAATCGCGTAGGCTTGCAGCATTTTCATTAAGGTGATGATATTCTTCTGAGTGGCTACGGCATTTTTAAAGGGGATAATGGCAATATAAGCGGTTGGGAAAATATCGCGATCGCTATCAATTTTAAACACCAATTCGGTGCGGCGGTAGCCCACATTAATACTAGGAGGATGAGGCATCATTTCCCCTTGACTGGCAATTTGATGGTAGACCTGAGCTAAGATTTGATTGGCCTCGTGAGTTAAGGGAGCATCGATGATAATCCGAACCGTTGGGGGGGTTTGGTTAAAAAATTTTTTAGCTTCTTCGGCGGAAAAGCGATAGATTTGAGTGCGATCGCCATGAGGACTCAAGTCAACCCACTCACAAGTAATCCCTTCAGTTTTCAGGTTGTAGCGGGAAACGCCGTAGAGTTTTGCGCCGGTTAGAGTCGCGCCACTGAGGTCCGCACCCACCCACTCCACCCGGATTAAATTAGATTGGGTCAAATCCGCATGGACGAAACTGGAATTAATCAGGTTGGCGTTACTTAAGTCCCCTCCCAGCAAGTTGGCTCCGCTGAGTTTTGCCTCACTTAAGTCCACCCACCGGAGATTAGCCCCACTTAAATCGGCCCACCGGAGATTGGCCCCACTGAGATTAGCGCCACTGAGATTGACCCGACTGAGGTTGGCGTGGCGGAGTTCTGCCTCGGTCAGGTCTGCTCCACTGAGTTCGGATCGACTCAGGTCCGTCCCGCTTAAGGTTGCCCGTTCCAAATTGGAGCTGGTCAGGTTCGTGCCTCGCATATCGGCTTCACTTAAGTTAGAGCCACTCAAGTTCACTTGTCGGAGTTTGGCCTCTCGTAAATCGGCACCGCTGAGGTTAGCTTCACTTAAGTTAGCCCGACTGAGTTCAGCGCGGACTAATTCAGCGCGAATCAAAGCCGCTTGCATCAACTCTGCACCGCTGAGGTTGGCGCGGACTAGGTTCGCGACATTGAGGATAGCTCCATTGAGCTTGGCCTTACTGAGATTGGCCCCACTCATGCGAGCCACATTGAGTTTTGCGCCGGTGAGGTCCGCCTCACTGAGATTAGCGCCACTGAGATTGGCAATACTGAGGGTGGCGTTACTGAAGTTTGCGCCACTGAGATTAGCTCGACTGAGATTAATTTCGGTCAGGTCCATCCCCGAAAAGTCTCTTTCTCCTGCTGCATATTTTTTGATAATATCCTCGGCTTGCATAATGGTATTCCTGTGAAGAAATGGCTGATGGGTTAGTGGGTTAAACGGTCAGGGTAGCCTTGAGGCCAAAATTACGAAAATAACACAGATGAAAGAGGGGAGAAAACCGAGACAGTCAGAATAGCGATCGCCATTGACAAGAGGGTTTATTTCTGGGAGATGGCATTAGAGGAAAAGTGCAACCCTTTGATAAAATTAACCAGCAAGTTGACGGGGGGTAGAGAAAAATTGGGACTAGAAACAATGGGTCCAGCAGGCACTCCGTTATTGCCGAGGGCGATATTAACCATCCGTTTCCCAAAATGAGGATTGTGATGGACATCTAAGGTGCGATCGCCGGAATTAGTCAACACCGTTTGCGTGGGAGATTGAAAGAACTTTCCCCGTTGCACAATTCGAGAAAAGGTCTGGGAGTTTTTAATTTCCTTGACCTTTTCCCGGGCATTATTGAGTAACCTAGAAATTTCGTCTGATTCAATCATATCAACTAAATGCTCCAGATTTTCTTGGGTCACCCCGGCATCTTTAAAGGGGAGAATCGCCACATAAGCTGTAGAGAACAATAACAGGTCATTGCCAATTTTAAAACTGAGTTTGGTGCGCCTAGAACTGACTTCTATATTGGGCGGTTCGATTAAGTCCGGATAGCGATGGGCGATTTGATGGTAGGCCAAGGCTAAGGCTAAATGAGCATCTTGGTCGAGGGCCGCATCAATCAGGAGCTCCACCGTCGGTAGGGTTTGATGAAAAAAGGTTTCCGAGGTTTCTGGGGTAAAGCGATAGACTTGAGCGCGATCGCCATTGGGACTCAGATCCAGCCACTCGCAGATAATGCCTTCGGTTTTCAACCCAAACCGAGACACCCCATGCAGTTTGGCTCCGGTTAAGGTTGCACCGGAAATATCCGCTCCCGTCCAGTCCACTTGGATCATATTGGCGTAGGTCAAATCCGCGTACACCAAACTCGCATCGAGTAAATTGGCATGACTCAAGTCCGCACCTCGGAGGTTAGCGCCACTCAATTTGGCTCCACTGAGGTCCGCACCTCGCAAGTTCGCCTCACTTAAATCAGCCCAGCGCAAATTAGCCCCAGAAAGGTCTACTCCCATGAGTTTGGTATGAGACAGGTCCGCTTGGCGCAACTCGCAATTTCTGAGGTTGGCTCCACTGAGGTCCGCACCACTGAGGTTCGTCTCTCTTAAATTGGCCTGTTCCAGATTCGCCCCCATTAAAGAGGCTCCTCTCATGTCTGCTTCACTAACATTGGCGCTGACTAGATAGGCTTGTCGGAGTTTCGCTTCGCGAAGGTTGGCCCCATTGAGGTCCGCTTGGGTGAGGTTGGCTCCACTGAGTTCGGCACGCATCAGTTCGGCACGGATCAACGAGGCTTGAATTAACAGGGTTCCGCGTAGATCCGCCCGCACTAAGTTGGCAACATTGAGGTCCGCTCCATTGAGATTGGCTCCACTCAGGTGAGCGCTGTTAAGTTTCGCAACATTGAGCTTGGCATGGCTGAGATTGGCTCCACTGAGATCGGCACCGCTCAGATTGGCAATACTCAGGTTAGACCCACTGAGGTTGACTTCGCTGAGATTAACTTGACTGAGATTGACTTCAGTCAGCATAACCCCAGGAAAGTCTCTGGCACCAGCTACATATTTTTTGATTAGTTCTTCAGCTTCCATCGGGGCACCCTGAGAACAGCGGGACTTTACGGTGATAGCACGCTTGCATTACCATCCTAGCGGAAGAGCGATCGCGAGAGGAAAGTCCCCGCTTGTGGTACTGCTGAGTCGTTGAGAATCGTTCCCGGGGTTGAAAACTACGGGAGGGATTGTTCCGTTGCAATTGCAACAGTCGGGCGATCGCCATCACATGCATTACCAAACGCACCAAGCGGGAGAACTCCCACCAGAACACCGGGAGATCGACTCACTCTAACATTTTCTGACCCTCAATCTTCCCATTTGCTCCCGAGGCGATCGACAATTTTAACCCCCACAGGTTATCGGATTCTTCCACTGTTGACGGAGGAACAGATCACAGGGGGGACAGGGCCAAAAAAAGTAGGAATTGCTCGGTACAAAATCAGGAACAGTCGGACAACTTATCCGAAGGATCCGTAATTTTAAGCGCCCAGGGGTGAATTATTCCCCGTTAAGGGGAGGGCGATCGCCGATTTGCAACTCGGATGAGTTTTAGCAGTTTCCCTCCTCATGGACTGGCGCAATTTGGGTCCCCTCGGGTCTGGGGATTTGTAATGGAATTCTGAAGGAGCCAACTGGGGTCATAATAAGTCGGAATTAGGTATTAATAGAGCCGATGAACGTTGGAATTGTGGGTTTGGGTTTAATTGGAGGGTCCTTGGCGTTGGATTTGCGATCGCAGGGGCACCGCATTTTAGGGGTGTCCCGTCGCCCACAAACTTGCCAGGACGCTGTAACGCGCCAAATCGTGGATGAGGCAGATGTAGAGATGACCCTGATGGCAAACGCCGAAGTAGTATTTATATGCACGCCGATCGCGGCGATCGCCTGGACTGTAGAACGACTTGTCCCCCATCTCAACCCTACCGCTATCATAACGGATGTGGGGTCGGTGAAAATGCCTGTGGTCCAAGCGGTTACTCCCTTGTGGCGAAACTTTGTCCCAGCGCATCCAATGGCAGGGACAGCCGAAAGCGGACTGGATGCGGCAGTCCCTGATTTATTTGTGGGACGTTCTTATGTGATTACCCCCACAGAGGATACCCCCGATGCTGCCGTAGAAACCGTCACCGAGTTGGCGCGCTCTGTGGGGTCCCAGGTCTACATAAGCAGTCCGGAAGACCATGATTGCGCCGTTGCTTGGATTTCTCATTTGCCGGTGTTCGTTTCGGCGAGTTTAATATCCGCCTGTCTGGGGGAACCTGTGGGGAATCGCCTGAAATTGGCCCAACAGCTTGCCAGTAGTGGGTTTCGGGATACCAGCCGAGTCGGTGGGGGCAATCCCGAGTTAGGGGTGATGATGGCGCAATACAACCGAAAGGAAGTCTTGCGATCGCTCTATGGTTATCGGGATCAACTCAACCAGTTCATCGAGGCGATCGAGGCAGAAGACTGGAATGCCTTGACCCAGACCCTAGAACAGACCCAACACCATCGTCCCTTCTTTGTGGGAACCCCAGACAGCCTGGAGCATTCGCCCTAACTAGACTTTAAATCCAGATTGTTCAGGACTTGGGTGCAGTAGAAATTTTAGGTTCTTTCTTTGAGGGAGTTGTCTCAGCATGGCTGAAAATCGGTACAATAGGAAAAAGAAGCTACCTAATTATTCGAGTTGATTAAAGCGTCCAGGCACCAAGTTAGGGGTCAGTTACCCAAGTCAGTCCCGCGAACTGACCCGAACGGGCCAGCCTTGAGGCCCACCCGGTCTAACTTGATCGAGTTCCTAACGGGGCGATCGCAACAGGATGGGGAAAGACGGCAACCAAACCAGCCCCTAAAAACCGTCGGACGATCCTTCAATCCTGAGTTAAAATCCCCTTACCCACCTAACTTTTGTTCGCCCCCTGTTCAAAATCCGCGCTTTTGTCAATTTCTCGCTACGATATCCCCCCTCAGCGAGGGTGATATTTAATTTGGATTAGTACATTGCGAGCAATATTGACGGGTTTTCAAGCTACACTGTCAAATTAAATCGGTAGCCATCAACCCCGAGGTGGAACAGTTCAACTCAAGCCATGCATTATGGAAACAATCGGGCCCCCATCCTGGTCCCACCCTCACTTTGGGGAACTGGTGCGATCGCCGCTTAATTCTCGCTTTGGTGAGAAATACGATTTAGCAATTGAAAAATTATTTGCTCAGGAGAAGCCACCTATGCTACACCGCAAGATTTATCAATTCTGTTGCGATGGTCGTGAAGTCAGTATTTTCTTGCGGGATCAGCAACGTTGGATTGACGGTGTTCGCATTCTTGACATCGAAGGAGATTTAGTCACGATCCGCTATGAAACTGATGAAGAAGATGAACTCTCTTCCTGGGAAGAGATGTTTCGCCTCGAAAGCATCGGTGCCGTTAGCCAAAAAATTGCCTGCGTTTCGCGAGGTAATGTGGAGCCTTTGGTATCAGATGACTGTCCCGAAGCCGAACAAATTCCCAAACGCTCTCCCGACTTGAATCAAGAATAATTTCAACAGTCGGTTTTTCCTTGAATCATAACGTTTCAAGCTCACCGGGCGATCGCAACGGTTCAGAAAGTAAAATAAACCGGGTTTCTGTACAACCCTAATTGAGGTCATACCCATTACCGGGTAGGAAACCAGGTTTCTTATCCCCTCCCCCTCTTCTGGACTGAGGCGATCGTTCAAAACCCTTACAACAACAAATCCTTAATCATAGCCTTGAGTGCCCCTGCGGTACTTAAGGCTATGATTTTGTAGCTCAACCCAACTTTGTTCGTAGTAACGACTTCAGTCGTTCCCCCCAAAGTCTCTTTGTTCGTAGTAACGACTTCAGTCGTTCCCCCTCCACCCAAAAATATCAGACCCAATCCTAACCTGCTATGCCTCATGAATCCGGCGGCGCGACAGGTGGAACCAGCGCCGCTTCAAAGGCGGG
>CAYUEH010000251.1:0-7783 GCA_964442465.1 uncultured Laspinema sp.
TCACCCCAAAGAGTTATGGAATGTAGTCGCGCGAGAGCGATCGCCTGTCCAGATGATAAATTTAATCACCCCAAAGAGTTATGGAATGTAGTCGCGCGAGAGCGATCGCCTGTCCAGATGATAAATTTAATCACCCCAAAGAGTTATGGAATGTAGTCGCGCGAGAGCGATCGCCTGTCCAGATGCTCAATTTAATCACCCCAAAGAGTTATGGAATGTAGCCGCGCTTCGAGAAGCGCCCCTACAAATACACCTTGACAGGGCTAGTTGTTAAAAACCTACCCAGGACTAACGCCTATTTTCCTCAGCCCGCCCTAAATGTAGGGGCGAGAAAGCGAATCGCCTCTACATTAGCAAAGAATATAAGAGATAAACTCATGGAACTGGAATACGACCTTTCCAAGATGAAAAGAAGACCGAATCCTTTTGCCAACCCGTTAAAAAAACAAGTTACAATTTCTCTCGGAATTGATATCATTGAATATTTTGATAAAGATGGCTCAAGAAGAAGGTTTATCTTATCAAGAACTCATTAATCTTTATTTGCAAGATTGCGTCACCTCTCAGCGCAAATTATCTGTCAATTAGATGATTGTCCTTCGATAAACTGGGGGGTAAGAAACCCGGTTTCTAATGATTTATGAACTCTGCTGCTCCCCCTACCCCCAACCCTCTCTTACAACGGTAGGTTTTTACAATTAGGGAACTCCAAAAAATAAAATATCCAAAACCCACACCCTCAAGGGTGCGGGTTTTTATATATGAGAACCGAATTCCGTATTAAATTTCCCCTTATTCAAGGGGTTGGGGGGATGACCATCGCTCCCATTTTTATCAATCGACGGGGCCTGAATTTATACGCTCCAAAGTATCGATCGCCCTGGGAGGTGTCAAGCTATTACTGAAGGAGTTCGCCACCAGCATTAAAATGATGGCGATCGCCAAAAATCCGATTAAGCTGTCAACCGGCTCGAATGGCATTTCTGGCCGCATCTTTTGACCGCAGAAGGAACAGTATATCCAGCCTCCCCGTTCTTCGCGGGTGTAGGGGAGAGCGTGCAGTTGGGTCATTTGTGTGTAAGGACAGATCATAATAATCACCTCTTGTTATTGTTGAATCGTTGTCGTTGAATAAATGCAACCCGCCTGGTAAAACTAGGCGGGTATTAGACCGATCGCAGTTAATCCGTGGGGATAATTAGCATCATGTTATTGGAGAGGATTTCCAAGGCGATCGCCTGTTCTCCCAAGGCTTTACCCATGCTATAGGAACCCCGCAAAATCGTGGGTAGGTGTCGCTGCAAAACGTCGGCTGCCATAAAAGATTTGACCAAAACAATGGGTTCTGGAACCCATGTTTTATTGACGGGATTGAGCCAATTGCCATCCGAAAAAGTCGCATTGTAACCCCCAGCGGGTCGCGTCAGTTCCTCGATAAAACCTTTCGCATGGAAATATTTGTTGGCCGGAATGTGCCAGCGGACGGCGTAGGGCAAGGTATCAATACGGATTTGAGAAGAGGCGATCGCATTTTGCACCAGGGGATATAAACCGTTTTGGGCGGTCATGACATTGGGAATGACATTGGGGAGAATGTTATCGATTTGTTCCATGATTTTGTTTTGAATTCGATAGTTATACTGTGGCAAATTTCAGGCAAATTGAAAAGTGTTTTCGTCGCCTATTCTTAAGGGTTTGTCGCATCTTTTTGCATTATGTATCAGGATGTCGCCTCATATTTCAGGATGTCGCTTAAATCTTAGACAACCCTAGGCATTGCCCAGAAAAATAACTTAGAATTGATACTAAATTAGCCCCAGTGAGCCGAGGTATAATGATGGAATCTTTTAAGATCCGAATTGTCGAAGCTATGGAAATTCCCAAGCAATACGAAGCAGAATTTTTGCCGGATATTGCGAGCAAACTCGAACTCAAGCCTCTGACAGGCTGTATTTTTACAGAGCGATTATCACAGGATAATCTCGATGCTGATTGGAGCAAGATTGCTAAATCCTGCCCCCCTATAACCCCAGAACAAGCTAGAAAAGACGCTTGGAGTCGGGAAATTCTACCCAAATTGAGAGAATGGGGATTCAGCTATGAAGCAGGTTCTAAACAACTGTGGCGACTGGCGTATCAGTGGTTGGCTACAGAACAGTTTGGGCCGTGGTTGTGGGAGAAACTGACTCAGAAGTCTCAGCGGACACAGCAGATGGGGATGAAAGACCCTCGTCCTGGCTCTCACTTAGGGATGCTGCCTGCAAATGATTATTTGCACGAAGTCCGCTTGGAGAGTGAAGTTATATTTGAAATTCAACTATCCCAACCAGCACATCTGACGTTGCTAGAACGGGAACCGGATGGGACAGTGGTGTGTTTATGTCCGTCTCCCTTTGCTCAAAAAAGTCAGTTTGTGAAAGAGAACCGTGTGATTTTGCCGCAACCCAATCCCTTGCTCAAGGTGTTTAAACCGAACGAACTAGGAACAGAAAAGTTATTAGCTTTACTGACTCGTGAAAGTCCGGGGTTTGATTGGTTAGAACAGAGTCGTCGGGAAGCCTTGAAGTTGCGATCGTCCCATTTACAAGAGATATTCGAGTATGTACAGCAGAAGCCCGAGGCGCGGTTACTCGATACCGAGTATGAGGTGGTTTGAGAGGGATCTGATTTTGGGTTGAGTGTCTTAATCGTTAATGAGGTGAATAAATGATGGATAAACAACAAATTCAACAATATGGACAACTCATCCAGCAGTTGATGGGTTGCGCCAATGGGGAAGAACTCGCCATCCTAGAAGCTAATGCTCACCTGTTGGATGCTGGGTTATTACTCGTAATGGCAGCCTATAGCCAGCAGCTTCGCAGCCAGCAACAAGATAACGTCGCTGACTGGTTAGACAACTTTGCCCAACAACTGCAATCCCATTTTTTAGACGCTGCACCCTCTGATAACTCTGAGACTGTGGAAACCCTGAATCAGCAAATCCTGCAACTGTACCAACAGGGACAATACGCCGCAGCCATTCCCCTAGGAGAACGGGCAGTCAAACTAGCACGAGAACGGTGGGGAAAGCAGCATCCAAATCTGGCAACTAGCCTCAACAACCTCGCCGAGTTGTACTCCTCTCAAGGACGATATACGGAAGCGGAACCCCTGTACCAAGAGGCGCTGAAAATCGACCGCATCGCCCTCCCGGAAAACGATCCCCAACTCGCCACCCACCGCAACAACCTCGCCGAGTTGTACTCCTCTCAAGGGCGATACACGGAAGCGGAACCCCTGTACCAAGAAGCGCTGAAAATCGACCGCATCGCCCTCCCGGAAAACGATCCCCAACTCGCCACCCACCGCAACAACCTCGCCGAGTTGTACTCCTCTCAAGGGCGATACACGGAAGCGGAACCCCTGTACCAAGAAGCGCTGAAAATCGACCGCATCGCCCTCCCGGAAAACCATCCGGACCTCGCCAGGGACCTCAACAACCTCGCCGAGTTGTACCGTTCTCAAGGACGATACACCGAAGCCGAACCCCTGTTTCAAGAAGCCCTGACCATCGTCCGCATCGCCTTACCCGAAAACCATCCAAACCTGGCGACTAGCGTCAACAACCTCGCCGAGTTGTACCGTTCTCAAGGGCGATACACCGAAGCCGAACCCCTGTACAAAGAAGCGGTGAAAATCGACCGCATCGCCCTACCGGAAAACCATCCGGACCTCGCCAGGGACCTCAACAACCTCGCCGAGTTGTACCGTTCTCAAGGACGATACACCGAAGCCGAACCCCTGTTTCAAGAAGCCCTGACCATCGTCCGCATCGCCTTACCCGAAAACCATCCAAACCTGGCGACTAGCGTCAACAACCTCGCCGGGTTGTACCAGTCTCAAGGGCGATACACCGAAGCCGAACCCCTGTACAAAGAAGCGCTGAACATCCTCCGCATCGCCTTGCCGGAAAACCATCCAAACCTGGCGAATAGCGTCAACAACATCGCTGTATGGTACATTTCTCAAGAGCGATACACCGAAGCTGAACCCCTGTTTCAAGAAGCGCTGAACATTGACCGCATCGCCCTCCCGGAAAACCATCCCCAACTCGCCAGGGACCTCAACAACCTCGCCGGGTTGTACCGTTCTCAAGGGCGATACACCGAAGCTGAACCCCTGTTTCAAGAAGCCCTGACCATCGTCCGTATTGCCCTACCGGAAAACCATCCAAACCTAGCGACTAGCCTCAATAACCTCGCCCTGTTGTACCAGTCTCAAGGGCGATACATGGAAGCCTTGGACCAGTTTCAAGCTTCCTTGGAGTCGGAACAACAGCGCCTGCGCTATATCTTCAGCACCAGTTCTGACCGGGAACGCCGGGAATATCTGGAATCGAATCGGGGAACCTATTACCTATTCCTGACCCTAGTTTGGCAAAAGTTCCCAGATGACCCCCAAGCTGTAGGGGTTGCCTTGGATGCGGTGTTGCGCCGTAAAGCCTTAACCACGGCAGCACTGGCGGCCCAGAGTGCAGCAATTCATAGTGGACGCTACCCAGAGGCGGTTCAATCCCTGTTCCAAAAATGGAAAGCCTGTCACGAGCAGATTCGAGAAGAACAGTTTAAGGTGATTCCTTCCCTACCTAACGAATCGTCCGAACACTACCAACAGCGCCTGAAAGAGCGTCGCGATGAAGTGAATCGACTACAAAAGCAAGCCGAAGCCCTGGAAAAACAACTGGCAAAGGAAATCCCAGAACTGCAATTGAACCAAGAAAACGTCAACCGTCAGGTGATTGCCCAGCAACTCCCGGAAGGGTCGGCATTGGTGGAGTTTGTCCGCTTCAAGCGCTATGATTTTGATGCCCCTAAAGGAAAACAATGGCAGGAAGACCGCTATCTCGCCTTTGTGGTGATGGCGCATCAACCGGAACGGGTGAGATTGGTGGATTTAGGAGAAGCGAAACCTCTGGATCGACTCATTCAAATCTATCTCGCTCAGTTTGTGGGTCCGGGAGACCAATTGGGAATGACGGGTTCATCTGAAGCCGTTGTCACCCTTCCCATTCCCACTCAACAACTGCAAGACATCCTCTGTCAACCCCTAATCCAGGCTTTAGACTCCGCTTCCCACTGGTTTCTCGCCCCAGACAGCACCCTGAACCTGCTCCCGTTTCAGATTCTGCCCCTGGATACCCATCGCTATCTGGGCGATCAATATGGTATCAGCTACCTCAGTGCCGGACGGGACCTACTGCGAACCGACGTGACCAATCGCCCCCTGAAAGTCCGCCCCGCAACCATTCTCGCCGACCCCGATTATAACTGGGATGGAAAAGAGTCCCACCCCGTCTCAGCCCCCGAACCCTCCCAAGGGATTGTCACATCGGCTTTAGAGACAACGGTGGCGAACCTTTCCGGGTTTGGGCGTGCCGTGGGAACGGATAGTTTTGGTCGCCGCGTCGGGGAACTGCTACGCACTCAACCCTACCTGGATAAAGAAGCCGTTTCCTACCATCTCACCGACGGAGACTGTCCCCGCATCCTCGCTGTCGCCACCCACGGCTTTTATAAAACTGCCCAAAAACCTTATTTTGAGTTTGTCCTGGCTTTACTTGCAGCCGAAGCGGGACGGGAAACCCAACTGTTTCAACAACATCCTTCCCTGATGAACCCTCGCCTGTTGGATGCTGTGGAAGAGGTTGCTCAATATTACAAGGCTGAAAATCCCCAAATTGCCCACAGATTAAGCCATTTCACCCCCCAAATTGAAGCCTATATCCGCGAACATCCCCCCAGTCGCCTTGATGCGGAAGATGCCGAAGATGCCATGTACCGGGCGGGAATTGCCCTGGCGGGGGCTAATATCTGGAATCAGGGACAACCCCTGGCGGAAGGCATGAAGGGGGTTCTGTTCGCCCAGGATGTGGCGAGTTTGGACCTGTGGGGCAATGAACTCAGCGCCCTGATTGCCTGCCAGTCGGGACTGGGGGAAGTCGCTTCTGGAGAGGGTGTATTTGGCTTACGGCGGGCGTTTGTGGTGGCGGGGTCAAAAACCCTCTTGATGAGCCTTTGGTCAGTTCCAGCCCGGGCTACGGCCTATCTCATGGAACGGTTTTTTCGCTACCTTCATATTGGACTGGGACGCTTGGAAGCCCTCTCCCGCGCGCAGTTGGACGTTCGCACGGTGACTGCGGGGGAACTGCTCCAATTCCCGTTAGGACGGGAGATTTTGCAGGAATTGCCGCAGACTTATGGGGATGAGGACTGTCCCCTGTCAGATCCCCATTTTTGGGGGGCGTGGGTGTTGCAGGGGGATATTTCGCCTTTGGCGTTGGAGTTGAATGCGTCCAGGGTTTAAACCACAAAGACACCCAGAACACAACCAGGAGATTCCTTTGAGTCCTGGGTGTCTTTGTGGTCAAAGAGGATTACATCGCATCAGGGTCAATGCCTAATTCCCGCATTTGTTCTGCGAAGCGGTTAGCGCGTTCTTCGGCTTGTTGGGCCCGTTGAGCTTCTTGCTGGGCGCGTTCTTCGGCTTGTTGGGCCCGTTGAGCTTCTTGTTGAGCACGTTGAGCTTCTTGTTGAGCACGTTGAGCTTCTTGTTGAGCGCGTTGAGCTTCTTGTTGAGCGCGTTCTTCGGCTTGTTGACGCCCGGTGTCTAATTCAATATAAGTCGAGAATTTTCGACCATCGGGACGGTAGAGTTCTAACCCTTCTTCAGATAGTTCAAATCGCACCCCTAATCGAGGAGAAACCCAGCCATTGATGGTTTCAATGCTGGTGAGTTGATTCTCGGTGCGAATCCAACCTACCAAGTCAATTTTATCCGGGTCATAGAGATAGTATTCTTCGACGCCATAGCGTTGATAAAATTCCAGTTTTTTCGTCATTTCGGTTAAGGTATTTCCCGGAGACCAGACCTCAAAGACGACTTGAGGAGGGATATTATCTTCTTTCCATTGCAGATAAGACCCACGATCGCCTTTGGGAGGTCCAAAGGCGACCATCACATCTGGGGCAATTCGCAGTTGATTGTTGCCTTCGACGGGATACCAGAGTAAGTCTCCGGCGACAAATACGTTGGGGTCATCTTTAAACAGGGCATCTATTCCCCCTTGAAGGGTGACAATCCATTGGAATTGTTCGGTGTTATCTGCGATGGGTTGACCGTCGCTTTCTGGGTAAATGATAGGTTTTTTTGGAGTGGTTGTATTTTCTGGAACCATTGTGGCCTCCGTTGGATATTTGGGTTTTAATTAGATTCTAAAATTATGAGAATTTGTGCTATTTTTTGAGGGGTTTGTGATAAAATGATTATAGCAAAATTATTGAATTTTCGGGCTTGGAGATGGATATCAGGGGGTAGGGATTCTCTGATGTTCGTGAAGTATTACAGGCGCTTAATCTGTTGATTTTTCGGGACAGGGTTCAAGTGCTGTCACGCGGTCCGGACTGGCGATTCGCGAATCGCCTCTACATTTAGGGGTTGTTCTTCCACAATGGGTAAGTTCTGGAGAGGATGACGATTGAGAAAGGAAAAATTTTTTTGTCCCCGTTGTGATTTATAATCAAGGGTTGGGAGATTAGGGTCGGTTTGGTCCTTGGTCCTTGGTCCTGGGACCGATCGCCCCTACCCATTCCATCCCTCGTTGACCCTGGATTCGGACTAAACCTGTGACCGATCGCCTATTTATATCTCTGAATTTTGGGGCATCCCCTTGAAAATTGCCGTTGAAGCGGGCAAAAAGTGATGGGGATCACGGATAAGGCGGATGGGGATCACTTCGGAGAAT
>CAYUEH010000252.1:0-7775 GCA_964442465.1 uncultured Laspinema sp.
GGCATACAAAGTTTTCCCTCCCACTCAAACCATTGACCCCGAATTTTAGTAATGCCCCGTTTTTCCTTGAGTAATCCTTTAACTGCCGTTGCGCCGGTTAATAAAATAATAGCGGGATTGACGAGACGAATTTGTTCTAAAAGATACGGTTTACAGGCTTCCATTTCTTCTGGAGTGGGGGTGCGATTTCCGGGGGGTCGGCATTTATTGACATTGCAGATATAAACGTCTTTTTCAGTAGAAAGTTTGACAGAGGCGAGAATTTTTTCTAATAATTCCCCACTTTTGCCGACAAAAGGTAATCCGGTTTCATCTTCGGTTTGACCGGGAGCTTCTCCAATCATCATAATCGGGGCCTGGGGATTTCCTCTGCCAATAACGGCGTGAGTTCGATTCGCGCCTAATCCGCATCGGTGGCATTGGTTACAGGGGATGGACAGTTCGTCAACGCTGGTATAAGTACCGGGAGGAATGGGAATATCGGCACGAGTTGGAATCAGTTCGGGATTAAAAGATGGTGGGTCGGGTGGTGCATCAAAAGGGGTGATGTCAAACAGATTAAGTTGGTCTTCGTTAGTCATTTTGTATGCTTAGTTTGGTTAGTTTAAAATTATAACCCTGTTCCAAAAGGCTTAAAAGCCTTGGATAATTTAAGATTTATTCCTGGGTCTTGTGGGTTTTAGACTTGAAGCCAGAGGGTTAAATTATGTTAGGGGTTTAAATGATTGAAACCCCGGTTTACGCTGGTTTAGGCTGATTTTAGGCTAACAGAAAAGGGGATAAAGTGACCGATTACGCATCAGGGTCGGAAAAAATCAGCCATTATAGAAGCAACTGAAGTGCTATGTGACTGGAGGGGATGATGATACCTACCCCATTATTTCGCGATCGCGCTGATGCGGGAGAACAACTGGCGGCAGCAGTGATTCGACAACTGACTGAAATCGATCCAGACTTGAAACGGATGAAACCGATTGTCTATGGGTTGCCGCGCGGGGGATTGCCGATCGCCGCCCCTCTGGCGCAGAAATTGGGTTGTCCCTTGGATATCATTGTGGCTAAAAAAATTACGCGCCCAGAAAACCCAGAATTGGCTCTGGGTGCGGTAACGGCGGATGGAGTGGTTCTCTGGGGGAGGCAACGGATATTGCGACATCAGGTCCGCCAAACGGCTCAACAGGAGGCTCAAGCGAAAGCTCAAGCGCAGTTGAGTCAGATGACATCGGCTTGTCCCCAGGTGGACCCGACTGGGGCTTTAGCCCTGGTGGTGGATGATGGGATTGCTACGGGGATGACGATGGCGGTGGCAGTACAGGCATTACGACAGCGAAATTTGGCCCAAATCTGGGTCTGTGTGCCGGTGGCCCCTGGGGAGTTGGTGGAACAGATGAGACCCTGGTGCGATCGCCTGATAGTATTGGCAACTCCCGATCCGTTTATGAGTGTCAGCCGGTTTTACGAGGCGTTTCCCCAGGTGGAGATGTCCGAGGCGATCGCCTATTTATCCTGCCAATAATTGCCCGTTTCCTCTCCAAAATCCTGGGCGCAGGGGTGGCTATTCCTTCTGGAATAGACATTGGGCTGACATCCTCTATCTTCAGGGGGCGGATCACTGGGTGAATCTGAGATTAATCTTAGATTAAAATAAAAAACACGGTCTTCAATTTTTAATCTAAATGCGACGTATGCAATTTTGGGGGGATACCCTGATTAATTATATTCAGCAGAATCCTCCTCTGTTTATCGAACTGGTCATGCTTTCGGCAGCCATTGTTTTACTGGGATTTTGGGGGGTGACTCTCGATTGGCCTTATTTGGTCCTGAGTCTGAGTTATGCGGTTGGGTCGTCCTGTTCCTGTTTAATTCGCGGTGCGATCGCCCCTTATCCCACCTTTAGACTCCCCCAATTAACCGCAATTTTGTTATTACTGGTCAGCTTCTTCAGTTTTGCTGATTTATTGGGTTATTTATAATACACCTCTTGAAAAATCCTTTAAAGCCCCCCGGAAATAAAATATTTATTCCTCTGGCTTCCCCCTTGGGAAGGGGGACGGGAGGGGGATTTAAGGGGGGGTGGGGGGATCAATTCTTTTTTTTGCAAGAGGTCTAATGTTCTCCGGCTGAAGTCTAATTGCTGGGGAAATGCTCAACCGATTGATGAAAAATCAAGCGATTGCCTAATGGGTCATAGGCGTAAATTTCCCGTCCGTGAGAGGCGGTGATAATTTCTCCGGGAGGGGGATATCCTAACTGACTCAGATGGGCGATCGCCCCCTCCAAATCGGTCACTTCAAAACATAAACTCAAACTGCCCGAACCCTGGGGCAAAAACTCTGATTCATGACTGGCTTTTGGCTTAAAAATCCCTAATCGCAACCCTGCCGCAGAAAACTCAGCATAGACCCCTGGACGATAGGGATTGGGGGCGATCGCCAATAGCTGTCCATAAAACTGCACAATTTCTTCAAAATTAGCCGCCGCCAACGTCACAAAGGCGGCTTGATAGTCAACATTGATTCCCAAAACCGCCAACTCCTGGTTATACCCAATTCAGTTATTAAAAATCTACTGTACTCTTCAGCCGGCCTAGGCGGGCTTTCTAAATGTAGAGGCGATTCGCTTGCTCGCCTCTACATTGAGGGTGGATTCTCAACATCTGCCTAATACTAAATCCGGTTGATAAAAGCATTAAAAATGGTAGGGTGGGCATTGCCCACCAAATCTAGGTGGGCAATGCCCACCCTACAATTGCTCTGTGGGAACCGCTATAGATGCGATCGCTGAAATAATACCCCCACCTCTGCCACTCCCGGTCCGGATAGCGCCACCTTTGAGGGTATGGGGCCTGGTTTTTCACCCCAATCCCGAACCCGTCCGGAATGAATTTCTCAAAACCAGTTGGTCCGAAGGGCCGTACCTGGACTAGAGTAAAAGGGGAATATCCCAATCCCATCCTCTCATGGTAAATTAAGTGGGACTTATTCATCCGTTAAGCAGCAGTTATTGAAGCTAATCCCCCTTGCAGTCCAAGCCGCGATGGGGCATAGGCCATAGGTCTTCACTGGTGAGGGGGACGGCAAACCCACCCTCTACTCCCCAGTTGACCCTGTGTAACTTCCTTTGTAAGCACGATCGCAGAATTCAATAAAAAATATGCATCTGAGTGAACTGTCTCACCCAAACCAGTTGCACGGTTTATCCATCCATCAGCTTGAGCAAATTGCTCGACAAATTCGGGAAAAGCATCTGGAAACGATCGCCGCCTCGGGCGGTCACCTCGGCCCTGGTTTGGGCGTGGTCGAACTCACCCTGGCCCTCTACCAAACCCTCGACCTCGATCGCGATAAAGTCATCTGGGATGTCGGACACCAAGCCTACCCCCATAAACTGATTACCGGACGGTACAACAATTTCCACACCCTGCGCCAAAAAAATGGCGTTGCCGGATACCTCAAACGCAGCGAAAGCAAATTTGACCATTTTGGCGCAGGTCACGCCTCCACGAGCATTTCTGCGGGATTAGGCATGGCCTTAGCCCGGGATATGAAAGGGGAAAAATTCAAAGTCGTCTCGGTGATTGGCGATGGTGCACTCACGGGCGGCATGGCATTGGAAGCGATTAATCATGCCGGTCATTTGCCTCACACCAATTTGATGGTGGTCCTCAATGATAACGAAATGTCCATTTCTCCCAATGTGGGGGCGATTCCTCGTTATCTGAATAAAATGCGCCTGAGTCCCCCGGTTCAGTTCCTCAAAGACAATTTAGAGGAACAGTTCAAACATCTCCCCTTTGTCGGGGAAACCTTCACCCCAGAAATGCAACGCATCAAGGAAGGGATGAAGCGGTTGGCGGTTCCCAAAGTGGGGGCAGTCTTTGAGGAGTTGGGCTTTACCTATATCGGACCCATCGATGGTCATAATTTGGAAGAGTTGATCGCCACCTTCAACCAAGCGCATCAAATGCCCGGTCCGGTGTTGGTTCATGTGGCTACGGTGAAAGGGAAAGGCTATGCGATCGCCGAAAAAGACCAAGTGGGTTACCATGCCCAAAATCCCTTTAATCTGGCCACCGGAAAAGCCATCCCCTCCAATAAACCCAAACCCCCCAGTTATTCCAAAGTTTTTGCCGAAACTCTGATTAAACTGGCGGAAGAAAACCCGAAAATTGTCGGCATTACTGCCGCAATGGCAACAGGAACGGGGTTAGATAAACTCCAGGCCAAACTTCCCGATCAGTACATCGATGTGGGGATTGCTGAACAACACGCCGCCACTCTGGCAGCGGGTTTAGCTTGTGAAGGAATTCGCCCGGTTTGTGCGATTTATTCGACCTTCCTGCAACGGGCTTATGACCAAATCATTCACGATATCTGCATTCAAAAATTACCCGTGTTTTTCTGTCTGGATCGGGCAGGAATTGTGGGGGCAGATGGGCCGACTCACCAAGGGGTATATGATATCGCCTATCTGCGTTGCGTTCCCAATTTAGTGCTGATGGCACCGAAGGATGAAGCAGAACTGCAACGGATGTTAGTGACGGGAATTGACTATACCGATGGGGCGATCGCCATGCGCTATCCCCGAGGCAATGGGTACGGTGTCCCCCTCATGGAAGAAGGATGGGAACCCCTGGAAATTGGCAAAGGGGAAATCCTCCGCACTGGTGATGATTTGTTAATCCTCGGCTATGGTTCAATGGTCTATCCCGCCTTACAAACGGCGGAAATTCTCAACGAACATGGGATTGAGGCAACGGTGGTGAATGCTCGATTTGTCAAACCCTTGGATACCGAGTTAATTTTGCCCCTGGCTCAACGCATTGGTAAAGTGGTGACGATGGAAGAAGGTTGTCTGATGGGTGGTTTTGGTTCGGCAGTGGCGGAAGCCTGCATGGATCATAATATCCCCCTGTCCATGTTGCGTCTGGGTGTGCCGGATCAGTTGGTGGATCATGCCACCCCGGACCAATCTTTCGCTGACTTGGGTTTAACTCCTTCTCAAATGGCCGATCGCGTTTTACAAACGTTCAAATCGCCCGTCTCTGTTGCTCATTAATTCACAACCTGAGCAATTCTCCCTTTAAAATTATCCACAGAACTCAGGAATAGAGAACGCAGAGAAATCCTATTTTCTCTGCGTTCTCTTTGTCTGAATGCTCAAGGTGTTGTTTCAGGACTAAATCGGGTGATATCATGAAAAGTTTTGATGTGATTATTGTGGGTTCGGGCCCCGCAGGAGGCCATTGTGCAAGGCAATTAGCCGCTTCGGGTATCCAAGTTTTATTGGTGGAACAACACGAAACTTTTGCGGCCAATAATTTTTCGAGTGCCGTTACTCCCCTGGAAACTTTGGCTAAATTTGAGTTACCCGACTCCATTGTCGGGAGTTTTTGGAATGATCTGGTCATTGTGAGCACGAATGTTCGGAAACGATGGGAGTCTTCCACTCCGGTGGGTGCCGTGTTGAATTTTGCTAAACTTCGCGAATTTTTGGCGGGGGAAGTGACTCGAAACGGGGGTGAGGTGTGGTTGGGTCATCGATACCTCAGTCCCTCCTCAGATCGGGGACAAACCGTGGTCATGCTTAAACCCAAGGGTCAAGATGCCATCGCAGTTCGGACTCGGGTCTTAGTCGATGCCACGGGGGCCACGCGATCGCTGATGTGTCCCCAGCGTAAAACATCTCCGGCTTTTTTGAGCGGAAGCGGCATCGAATATTTAATTGAAGTCGATCAGTCTACCTATCTTTCTTGCGCTAAGTTTCTGATGTTTTTCCTGGGGTATCGGTGGATGCCTCAAGGCTATTCCTGGATTTTTCCGATGGAAAAAAATATCCTGAAAGTAGGGGCGGCTCGCTATAATGGTCAGAATCAAATTTTGGAACATACTTACCCTGCTATCAAACCGTCGATCGAGGTCCTGATTCAAGAGTATCTCCACCTTGACTCCTATCAGCGCTTAGAGACCCACGGCTCTACTCTACATTACCGGAATGGGTTACAAGATATTTACTATCGCGATCATGTCGTGGCAATTGGGGATGCTGTCTCAATGGTGAACGCGATGGGAGGAGAAGGGATTCGGCATGGCATGACTTCGGCCCAAATTGCCTGCGAGTACATCCAAGAGTATCTGATTGGTCGCTGAGGCGATTTCGCGGATTATCAACACCACCTCCACCGGGAATTTAAGCGTCCCTGGGATATTTCCGAGATAATAGCGAAAAAAGTTTATCTACAATATAGCGATCGCCGGATTGATCAAGGGTTGGCCTATTTAGGAGTCCTGGAATTCAAGGAGGTGATCGAGCTTTTATTCTCTTATCGATTTGAAAATATGACGAAAGGGGTCAGGCGCATCCTCCTGAGCAAATTAACTGGATTTTTGCAAAAAATTCTGCAAAAACTGGGCCTATCTAGTACAATCAGTTAGAGGCAATACACCTAGTTTTCACCGGATTGATTATGTCTGGAAATCCTCCTGTTTATCCCGTTTTGTGGAAAGAAGACCATGTAGCGCTCATTGACCAAACTCGTCTGCCGACGGAGTATGCGGTGGTAGAAATTCGCCGCTATGAGGATATGGCAAGGGCCATTCAAACGATGATCGTGCGCGGTGCTCCAGCGATTGGGGTGGCGGCAGCTTATGGAATGTATTTGGGGGCGAGGGACATCCCAACGGAGGAACGGGGGGAGTTTTTGACTCAGTTAGAAACCGTGGCGGAAACGTTACGCCAGACTCGTCCGACGGCGGTGAATTTGTTTTGGGCGATCGCCCGAATGCAAACTGTGGCAAGGCAGACGTTAGGACCTGTGAGTTATTTGAAGAAAGTCTTGCTGGAAACGGCGCAGGGGATTCAAGCCGAAGATTTAAAAACCTGTCAGGCGATCGGGGATTATGGTTTGGAGGTGCTGCCGAGTACGCCGCAAAAGCTGAGAATTCTCACCCATTGTAATGCGGGGGCGTTAGCGACGGCAGGATATGGCACGGCATTGGGGGTGGTGCGATCGGCTTGGAGAGGCGATCGCCTAGAACGAGTCTATGCTGATGAAACCCGTCCCCGTCTGCAAGGGGCGAAACTGACCACTTGGGAATGTGTGCAAGAGGGAATTCCCGTGACGGCGATCGCCGATAATATGGCCGCCCACTGCATGAAACAGGGATTGATTGATGCGGTAGTCGTGGGTGCCGATCGCATTGCGGCCAATGGGGATACAGCTAACAAAATCGGCACTTATCATTTAGCCCTCGTTGCTAAAGCCCATTCGATTCCCTTTTTCGTAGCCGCCCCCTTATCCACGATTGATTTTACCTTAGTTGAAGGCAGCGCCATTCCCATCGAAATTCGAGATGCGTCAGAACTCTATCAAATCGGTTCCACTCGCATTTATCCCCTGGGCGTGGAATTTTACAATCCCGCCTTTGATGTCACTCCTGCGGAATTAATTACCGCCATGATTACGGAATATGGGGCCGTAGAACCCTCCCAGTTGCACCGATTGCAAAGTCAGCAGGTGGTTTAGTCGAATCCTCACCCGGGGAAGTTTAAATCCACCACTATCCAGTTTTGAGGCTATCAAGGGGTCTTAGGAGTGGGGTTCGCCAAACAAAATTAGGGAACATTTCAACTCTTCAATCACCTTCGTTGTGACATTGCTAACGGTTAAACCCCCGGCAGTCCGACGACGAATTGAACGCAGGATCACCATATCAACCGATTGCGCTGCCTTCATAATGACTTTGACTACATCATCATCGGGAATGGTGGTAATG
>CAYUEH010000253.1:0-3493 GCA_964442465.1 uncultured Laspinema sp.
CTATGGATTGGATTTGTCCAGATTTAACTCCTTACTGGACTCTATCTCCTCTCCCTGATTCTGACCAAGTTCTGCTCAAAGCTATTGAAGGCAATCTCCGGGTAATTTTTTCTGCGGTTGAAGGATATGCTTTAAACTTTTTTACGGGAGAATATACCGTCGTTGAGATTCAAACTCGCTGTGAACAGCAGTTTCCTGGGGAAGTTTCTGCTGATTTTATCCCGGATTTGCTACAAAAATTGATTGATTTACAAATTTTAGCCCGGGATGATTCAGAGCAAGATGTTGAGCCGTCTGATGCCGAAAAACCTGCGGGCGATCGCCCTAAAAATTCGCCCGTTCTTAAAGCGTCTGTTCACTGGATTAACCATCCCGATGGGTATTGGATTCTTCGCAATCCGGAGGATTTTACTTTTTTACAGTTGAGTGATTCAGATAAGGTGATTATCGACCAACTGGGACGGCGATCGCCTTCTTCAATTATTGAAGAATTCTGTATTACTCCCCAAGAGTTAAAAAATCTCCTGCGACTGTTGACGACATCCGCCATGTTGGAAGGAACGACGTTGCCAACTCCTCCTCGGGGCAAATTTAACCCGATGCAGTTGCTTTATTTTCGGATTCCTTTATTCAATCCCGACCCTTGGCTAACTCGACATATTGATGGAATTCGCTGGATTTGGACGAAGCCGTTTGCAGTGATTTTATTCCTGTGTTTATTTGCTTCTGCTGTCTTGGGAATTCGTCAGCGAGAAATCATTCTTTATACGGGACAGCAACTCATGGAAGCCAATGGACCCGCTTTAATTATTCCTTTTGCGCTGCTGTCAATGCTGGTGGTTGCTTTTCATGAATTGGGTCATGCGTTTACGTTAAAAAACTTTGGCGGGGTGGTTCCGAATATGGGATTGCTGCTGATGATGTTTATGCCTGCGGCTTATACGAATACAACGGATTCTTACTGTTTACCTCGGTTTAAGCGGGTGTTGGTTGTGGGGGCGGGTTTGTTGGTCCAATTTGCAATTTGGGCCGGTGCTTTGTGGTTTTGGAATTGGACTCATGCCGGGAGTTGGCTACATACGGCGAGTTATTTACTGATGGTGGCGGCTTTAGTCACGGTGGCGATTAATTTCAATCCGATGGCTAAGTTTGATGGCTATTATCTGGCAGTGGCATTGACGGGAATTAATAATCTCAGAACGCGATCGTTTGCTTTATATGGGAATTTTCTGCGCGGGAAACCCTTACGAGAAAAAGCAGGAGATATTTTAACTTTAGCAATTTATGCTCCTTTAAGTTTGGCCTATATCTATTTTGTTTTTGGATTTTTGTTTTTCAGAATTGCTGATTGGAGTTTAACTAAAATTCCGATGACGGCTCTTTTTATTTTAATGATTTGGTTGATTTATTTTTTATTTCCTAGCAAGAAAAGTTGAATTGTTAACTTTCTATTCAGGGTACATACTATTATGAGTTCTAATCAGAATCAGCCTCAAAAGTCTCCGCTGAAAGTGGTACCACCGAAATCGTTGGTTCAACCCCCTATCCCACCGACGGTGCCCGCTTCGCCGACTCCTGAAGTGGTTTCCCCGGCAAAAGCACCGGCTGCTTCTCCCTTTTACAAGAAGGGGTTAATGCTGCTGTTTTTATTGGGGGGTGGGGTGGCGATCGCCCAAATTCCCATCGCTAATCATGTTACAGGAGCCGGAACAATTACCTCCCGTAGCTATGAACGTCACCATGTTACCACTTCGGTAGCGGGAACGGTTAATTTGAAAGTTAAGAGTAATGGATTGGTTACCGAAGGGGATATTGTTGCGGAAGTTTATAGTGCAGAAATAGAACAGCAAATTGCTTCGGCAGAACAGAGTTTGCAACAAGCAATTTCAGCCCTTGATGACGCGAAAAGTCGGGCGAAAATGGGGGAGATGCAACTATTGAAGGCTAAACAGGATGTGGCGATCGCCCGCAGTCGCGCCGAGAAAGAACAAGCGGAGTTTGAAGCAATTGTCTCGGGAAACAATTCACCGCAAATTCGGCAGCTAGAAGCAGAAATTAACAGTATTGAAAGTGAAATAGCTGGGGCGATAAATAATCAGCTAGGCATTGAAGAGCAGATTACGGGAATTCACCATGAAATTGCGGCATTAGAAGTAGATTCCACAAGTTATCAGGAAAATTTACAAATTTTACAATCGGAGATTCAACAATATCAAGAAATTCTTATGGAAGGGGCGTTAGCCCAGAATGAGTTTAATAAATCTCAGAAGGAAGAAAATCTCCTGAAAGCTCAGATTAACCAACAAATCAGTCAAATAGAGGTGAAGCGCCAGCAAATCCGCCAATATGAAAGCGAAATCCGTCAAAGAGAAAATTTGATTGAGCAGAAACAGGGATTAATTACAGCTAAATATGCACAGATTGAAGAACTTAAAAATCAAGCAGAAGAGTTGCGAGATGAGCGAGCCAATGAGTTGGAGCAGCAGTTAGTATTACAACGTGCTGTGGAAACAGAAGTGGAATCGGCAGTATTACAGATTAAGAATGAATCGGAAAGGGTAGCTCAGGCAGAAGCGGAACTCGCCCGATTGCGCGATCGCCAACAGGATTTGATTCTAAAATCTAAAATCACAGGAACCGTGGTGACGCCTGATTTAGATTTAGTGGATCAAGCTCCGGTACAAATGGGTCAAGAATTGATGGAAATTGTTAATTTATCCCAGCTTACTGCCACGGTAGAAGTCTCCCAGGAAGATGGAAATTTGGTCCAGCCGAATCAATTTGTAATTTTTAAAGTGCGCGACCCTTATAGTCCGAGTTACCGAGCAAGAGTTCAAGATATTTTACCGAAAATCGTCTTGGATCAATCCGGGAGTAATCCGATGTTGACTTTGACCATTTTAATTGATAATCACGACCAAAGTTTACGACCGGGAAGTGAAGGATTTGCTCATATTGAAACAGGACAGATGCGAATTTATCAAAAAGCTCAACATGAATTAAATAAGTTGTTTAATTTGGATAAATATTTTGTAGGATTTTCTAAATAATTAGGGGAAACTGGAACAGGGATTATCCAGCTAGAGTCTGGGCGGGGTAGGCTCATGAGAAAGCCTGTTTTTAGAAACCCAATTTGACGAGGAAATAGGGGTTTATAGAAGAGAGGGTAGGGGCAATGCGATCGCCTCGGGGTTGCTCCCATAGGCTTAGGTTGACCTGAAGTGCTGGGTTCCAGGGAACTCCAAAAAATAACATCTTTTAGGGGAGATCCCCCCAACCCCCCTTAAAAAGGGGGGCTTTTTCCTCGGGACTGGGCTCAAGCGAGTCCCGCAATCTGGAGGCAAAGCCTCCTGTCCCCATACAGGCGCTTAAGCCCCTCATTGTGCGTGTCCTGGTTTCAGCCATGACACCCGGAAAAAAAGCCCCCGTTTTTAAGGGGGGTTGGGGGGATCAATCCGTTTTTAAGGGGGGTTGGGGGGATCAATCCGTTTTT
>CAYUEH010000253.1:3593-7731 GCA_964442465.1 uncultured Laspinema sp.
GGGTTGGGGGGATCAATCCGTTTTTAAGGGGGGTTGGGGGGATCAATCCGTTTTTAAGGGGGGTTGGGGGGATCAATCCGTTTTTCTGCCAAAAATCTACCGTCGATCGTGGGTTGAGGTTTGCTCCTGCTCCCAATTGAGGAAAGGGGCCTGAGTAACTTCCGAGAGGTTGACGGATTCTAGGATCGCATTCCATTTTTGCCGTAAGAAGGGGTCATTGGGGTTTTCCTGGAGGAGTTGCGCCAGGGTGCCGATCGCGTCAAACCACAGCAGTTCCCGCTCGTAGACGGCAAGGCGATCGCGGGAGGTGAGTGGTTCGAGTTCCTGAGTCAACGTCGGTGAGGGTTCAATCCGTTCTATCCAACCTCCCAGGGATAAAATCGAGGGGTCTGATGCTTTCGGATTGCAAATCAGTGAGAAGTACCAACTATAAAATTGATTGACTTGTAAGGGGGGAAGATTCTCGTCCGGAGGCAGGGTTAGGGCGATGGTTCCTCCGCCGGTGGGTAAAGGAACTCTCTGCTGATAAATTTCTTGGATGTTTTCGGGGTCCGATTCATCTACCAGGAGAAATTCCATCTCAATTTGCTCCGGACTGGCCCCATCAATTTTGGGGACGTAAAACAAGAATGTGGGGGTATTCGAGAGGGTTAGTCCTAGGTTATTCTCAGGGACGAGGGCAATCATGCCCGATGCACTCTTCGGACAGGTCCCGCGAGTTCCGCCACCAATTCGTCGTCCCGGTGCACCTTCGGGGGTCTCAAATACGTTCCAATCCGTGGTTAACTCATTTTGGGCGAGGGTAGGGGAGCCCGAACCCGGGTTCGCGGGGTGGGTAAAACCGGCAGTCCCACCGAATCCAACGGAGAATGCCATCGATAGAGAAATTAAGGCGAGAGAAGACTTGCTCAAGATCATCATAGAGGGGCCTCGTGGTGAATTTAGACGGTAAAAGCAGGGGGAATAACGAGATGGATCCGGCCTACCGAGAGGGAAACGCTCTCTCTGAACACATTGAATCCCACTAAAATTGCTAAATTAGCAACCGTGCACCCCAAACCGTAGCGATCGCGGGGTTCTTTACCCCCACTCCTGCGGTTTCCCAAGGATTTGCACCCTTCAAGAGACATCACCCTGCTCTTAGATGGGGTGGCGATCGCGGATTCACTCCGATCGCCGGTTTAAACCCTTTGATAAGTGTTTAAATCCATCATAACCGCTCTCAACCCCAGGGCACACTTTCCGTCTCTTGCGGGAGACAAGTTAACGAAGACTTGAGAAAGCGACTGCCATGACTCTACCTGTAGTTATCCGTTGATCTTTTATCCCTTTTAGCACCCTTAGATTAGTTTTCTATGAGCTTTGATTCACCGGTTCTCTCCCATCAAATCGACCCCTGGTTACGCACGATTAGACCTTATGGCGTCTATGAGCTGCACTCTATGGCCTTTGTTGGTGATGCCCTAATTGCCATTGATTCCGCCCGGGGTTATCTCTTGGAAATTGATTGTACCAACGACAACACCAAAATTCTCAATCCCTATCATGCTTCTGAATTTGTCGATACCACCGGCCTTTGCTTCTGGGAAGATACCCTCTGGCTAACCCGGGAAAACAGCGTTTATTTTTGTGAAAATGCCCGCTCGGGTTTGGGAACCCAAGAAATCAATCCTGAACATTTCGTCACCTTGCCCTATCCCGCCAATGGGGTTGCAGTTTGGGGGTCTACGGTTTATGTGAGTTCTCAAAAAACGGGCTACATTTTGATTTTTAACCGCAAAACTGGGGAGGAAATTACCCGGTTTTACGCCCCGGGAATTGGGGTAGAAAGTTTAACAGTCCAGGCGGAATATCTCTGGGTTGCTGATTCAGAGGAACAAACGGTTTACTGTCTCGATCGCGCCACGGGTACGGTTATTTTTAGCGTCCTGACTCCCTTTGAACATCCCTCCGGTTTGGCCTTCCATCGCCATCCCGAAACTGGGGAAGACATTCTCTATGTGGCTTATGCTTCGGAAGAAATCTATATTCGGGATGACCCGAATTCCGCCGATCCGCACCAATTGGCCTTTCGCGATCGCACGTTGATTCATCCGTTGCATTTTCACTACCATGAAGATGAACATTATGCCTTATCCAATGGCTATCTCATGGAAATTTCCTACGTTGAGGAACTCTCTCCCCTAGATGAATTGGACCTGACGGATTTGGAATGGCGGATTGCCTTTCCGGCAGAAACTCCTCGGCAAAAATTGAAGAAAATTGAGGCGATCGGACTGCCTTTTCAAGAAGAAATTCTCGATGGACAACGGATTGCTGTTTTTAAGTTCGACAGTCTCCAACCCCACGAGGCGCGGGTTTTTGGTTGGAAAGCTCTGTTAGAGGTTCGGAGTATCAAGTACCGTCTTTCCCCTCGGGATGTGGAAAATCTGCCCGAACCTCCCCCAGAGTTTGGCGATCGCTATTTAGTCGATAATGACAATCTGGCAATGGATACGGAAATTGTTCGCAAGGCAGCAATTGAGGCGATCGGGACCGAAACCAATCTCCTGCGAAAGGTCCTGAGTATTCGCGATTATGTCTATGAAAAACTCGACTACGGCATCAAACCCCATATTGATACCCCGGATATCGTCCTGGAACGCGGAATCGGTTCCTGTGGCGAATATGTGGGTTTAATGCTGGCCCTGTTGCGGTTAAATGGGATTGCCTGTCGCACCGTGGGACGTTATAAATGCCCCCCACACCCCGATCGCCAAGGAATGCCGATGCAACCGGACTACAATCATGTCTGGTTGGAGTTCTACATTCCCGGATTGGGTTGGATCCCAATGGAATCCAATCCCGATGATAATCAAGATAGTGGCCCTAACCCGATGCGGTTTTTTATGGGATTAGCTTGGTATCATGTGGAATTGGGCAAAGGGATCCGGTTTGAAAGTCTCAAACTCAAGGGAGTCCCGTTACATAAAAGCGAGATCCGTCTGGGGGATTTGGCGATTAATCACGTCCGATTCACGATTTTAGGTGAATTGCCACCACCTAACTAAAATAGCCCCCTCAGCGGCCCTCTGTTCCGGTGACTTCCCCCAAGTGGATGACTGCCGTCCCTGAAACTCGGACTCTGTGAACACTGATTTTTGATTGGGGAGGACTTGTGGACACGACTATCTATACTGTTCTAGCAACGGGAACCCTAGGGTTGATGGTCCTGGTAACGGGAGGAATTGTCTATCTCACCGCAGCGGAATGGCGCGATCGCCGTCGTCAGGAAAAGGAGAAACGCTCTCGTTAAGTTTTCAAACACTAGGACATCGGTCCAGTATTTAGATAAAGGGGACTGTTCTCTCTAAACCCGAACTCTGGAAGGAAGCGGGGAATTAAACCCCCCGCCTCCAACTGGAAGTCTCGATGCGGTTGAATCTATACTACTTCATCCCTAAAGACTTGGCCGAAAAACTCGCTTTTTATTTAGACGATACCCAAACCAGGGCTGGAAAATGGATTAACCTCATTTTGACCAGTCTGGTTTTATTATCTTCAGCAATATTTGTTATTGAAACTTATCAAATTCCAATTCAGCTTACCCTAATTTTAAATAGGCTGAATACTTTGATTTTAATTATATTTTTCTTAGAATATATTTTGCGATTTTGGTCGGCGCAACATAAAATAACTTATTTTTTTAGTATCTATTCCTTGATAGATCTAATTGTAATTATTCCCTTATTTATCGGTGATTTCGGGATTGGCTATTTGCGGCTATTGCGATGGTTTAGGATTTTGCGGTTGCTGCGCTTTGTGGAAAGTCAAGTTTTTTTTGATAGTACCGAAGGGGAAGACCAATTAATTATTCGCCGGATTATCTTTACCCTGTTTACGATTGTTTTTGTTTACTCCGGGTTAATTTATCAAGTGGAACATCCCACGAATCCCCAGGCATTTCGCACCTTTATCGATGCGGTTTATTTTTGCGTGGTGACGATGACAACGGTGGGATTTGGGGATGTGACGCCCTTATCTCAAGGGGGGCGATTACTGACAATTTTGATGATTATTTCGGGGATTGCGCTGATTCCGGGACAACTGGGGGCGTTAATTAAAGAATTAGTGAAAAATGCTAACCGGGTGGAAACCC
>CAYUEH010000254.1:0-7717 GCA_964442465.1 uncultured Laspinema sp.
TCGTAGTAACGACTTCAGTCGTTATCCGGTGTTCGTAGTAACGACTTCAGTCGTTTCTTTCTGATTGGGGGTGGCGATCGCCTGTTGGGGTTTTTCGAGTCTTGGGTTACTCTAGGAGGTTAATGCCCGGAAACGACTGAAGTCGGGACGTTGAACTAAGAAATTCATCCCGGGTTTCTTTCTGATTGGGGGTGGCGATCGCCTGTGTTGGCCAAGTTTAGGGTTAATCCATCAGATTAATGCCCGGAAACGACTGAAGTCGGGACGTTGAACTAAGAAATTCATCCCGGGTTTCTTTCTGATTGGGGGTGGCGATCGCCTGTGTTGGCCGAGTCTTGGGTTACTTCAGGAGATTAATGCCCGGAAACGACTGAAGTCGTTACTACAAACTAAGAAACACAGAAATTTATTCCCAGAACGCTAGTTATAAAAACCTAGCCTTCCCTGGTCCCTGGTCAGGATCGGGAGGAGGAATCCGAGATCAATATTAAAATTTTGGTAAATTTTGATACTATTCCTGATTTTAAGTGTTATTTTAGAAGTAAGGGAAAATACACGAATTGAAAACGGAAAAAGTCCACCATGAACAAAATTAGTCATGAAACCTTGAAACAAGCCGCTGCCATGCACCGCGCAACTATCCGCCAGAAGCTACAGTATCGCCTGGAAATGGCTAGACAAAAAGGGGATGAAACCTTGATTCGGATGCTTGAAGCCGAAGCCAACTATTTCAGCTAATCACCGATTGTCAGGAACCCCATTGATAAAATCCCGAATCCAGAACAGATGTAGAGACGCCTCCTTTCGCGTCTCTATCTTAGTTTAAGGGTCTAGTATCAGATTTGGGGCTTCTCATCAGGATTGGATATCAGCTTTGCAATATTTTAAGAAGTGGGAGCATCTCAGGGGCTTGATCGGCCAGGGAGATGCTCCCATTTGTCTGTACAGCAGGAGTTAGAAACCGGGTTTCTGGCTGAAATTTGTGGCAAATTGCAGAAATGTTGTCAAGAAACCCGGTTTCTGGTCCTTTCATCTAATGCAAAGGCTTATCGTCCGCCAACGACGACATTTTGAATGGAAATGTGGGGGCCACCGACACTAACGGGTAACGGAGATTGTCCGCCTTTACCACATCCACCATTCAGATAAACCGAATCAGCACCGATCGCCTGAATATCCTTCAGGGTTTGGAACACATTTCCCGAAAGGGTCACATCACTCACAGGTTCCGCAATTTTACCATTGCGAATCATGTACCCTTCTGCTGCGGCAAAGGTGAACATTTCCCCATTGGTTTGACCCCCAAGCATCCGGACGGCATAAACCCCTTCATCAATATTGGCAATCATGTCCTCAAAGGAGCAATCTCCGGCTTCAATGGCGGTATTGGTCATCCGCACAATGGGGGCGTAGGTGGCACTGAGGGCGCGAGCATTTCCCGTGGGTGCTTCGTGCATTTTTCCGGCAGTTTCTCGGTTATGTAAACGCTGAGTCAAAACCCCATCTTTGATTAAATATTTGCGTTGACCCTCGACGCCTTCATCATCATATTTCATCGAACCGGGTAAGTTCGGAATTGTGGCATCATCCACCACATTGAGTTGGGGAATTCCCAAGGGTTTACCGAGTTGGAGGACTTCCTGCATCTGAGGGTTTTCATAGACAAAATCCGCCTCAGATAAATGACCGAATGCTTCATGAATGAAGACTCCGGCGAGATAGGGGTCAAGAACGACGGTATATTGACCGCCTTTAACGGATTTGGCTTCTAATTGGCGAATGGCGCGTTCTGCGGCACTGCGAACCCGATCTTCAATGCCGGTGAAGGCATCATAATCCGATCGCGAATGGACGGATTCATACCCTTGGCGCACTAAACCGCCTTCCCCCCGGGCGATCGCCCCAAAACCGCCGGAAACATCCAGACGTTCTTGGGCGATACAGGTGCCGGTGGAGTTGACAAAATAGGTAATGCCAAAGCGATCGCGATAACTGGAACTGGTGGTTTGAATCCTCGGGTCAAAATCGAGCAATAGCTGATTATAATTTTCCACCATTTGCCGCTTTTCTTCCAAAGAGACCCCACGAGGGTCCCGGAGTAAGGACTCGGCGACATAATCTTGAATGGGTTTAATATCAGCCAGTTGAGTGGTTTCTGAACCGATTAATTTAGCTTGAGAAATCGCTTCTTCCAGGCGATCGCCCAACTCATCTAATCCATTAAACGTGACGAAACTCCACCCCCCCTGATGACAGGCGCGGACCCCACCAGCGAGGGAAAAATTGCGATTCACCGCATCCAGGCGATCGCCGCGAAACGAGATCGCCGTGGATTCGCTTTGTTCCATGCGAATTTCTAAATAATCGACGCGATCGCGGTAAGGGGCGATCGTCGAGAGTAACCGATCCTGCATTGAATGATTCACGCGCTAACTTTCCCGATTTGACAACTTGTAATCTTTCTTACTTCCAGTCTAATGTGCCGAACTCGGACCCCGGTACAGTCGCGATTAAAAACCGGGGTTATGCTAGAAAATTTGGAACCTTTTGCAGCATTCTGAGGGCCATCAGCCCGGTTTTGGGTTCCTGCCGCATCAGCACAGGATCAGTACAGGATCAGTACAGGAGAAGTCAGACAACCCCGAGGGGCTTCTGCGACCCGTTCAAGAGGGACCCAACCCCCTAGAATTGAAAACCGTACCGATGCTCTAAAATCTCTAGCGTCTGGAAAATGCAATGGTATAAGATAAAAGCTTGTCCCATTACCCACCTTGAAGATGGCAGAAACCCTTTTCTTCAACGCGCTCAAAGCCGCCATTGACGAAGAAATGGCCCGCGACCCTACGGTATTCGTCCTCGGTGAAGACGTCGGTCAATATGGCGGATCCTACAAAGTCACCAAGGACCTGTACGAAAAATATGGCGAACTGAGGGTACTCGACACCCCGATCGCGGAAAATAGCTTTACTGGGATGGCGGTTGGTGCAGCCATGACGGGATTGCGCCCGATCATTGAAGGCATGAACATGGGCTTTTTGCTCCTCGCCTTCAACCAAATCGCCAACAATGCCATGCTGCGCTATACCTCCGGTGGCAACTTTACAATGCCGATGGTGATTCGCGGTCCCGGTGGGGTTGGACGACAACTCGGTGCCGAACATTCCCAGCGCTTAGAAACCTATTTTCAGGCCGTTCCTGGGTTAAAAATGGTCGCCTGTTCCACCCCGTACAACGCCAAAGGATTGCTCAAGAGTGCCATCCGTGACAATAACCCCGTGCTATTTTTTGAGCACGTCCTTCTTTATAATTTGAAAGAAGACCTGCCCTCGGAAGAATATCTAGTGCCTTTGGATAAAGCGGAAATGGTCCGACGGGGCAAAGATGTCACAATTTTGACCTATTCGCGGATGCGTCATCACGTCATGCAAGCGGTGCCGCAGATGGTGAAAGAAGGGTTTGATCCGGAAGTCATTGACTTAATTTCCCTCAAACCTCTGGATCTTGAAACCATTGGGGAATCCATTCGCAAAACCCATCGGGTGATTATTGTAGAGGAAGCGATGAAAACCGGGGGAATTGGGGCTGAAATTATTGCTTCAATTAATGATCGGTTCTTTGATGAGCTGGATGCACCTGTGTTGAGACTTTCGTCCCAGGATATTCCCACGCCCTACAATGGGACCTTAGAGCGACTAACCATCGTGCAACCGCCCCAAATTGTGGAAGCGGTTCAAAAAATGGTTGGCCTAAAAATATAAGACAGTGTTGAAAGATGAGTTTTGAGTTTTGAGTGAAATTGTCTCAATTTACAACTTAAAACTCAATTCTCAAAACTCTAGAAACAGGTAAAGTCATGCAAAAAAACCGTTCATTATTGGCTTTAATTCTGGTTCTGGTTATTGCCGCGATCGTTGCGTTGGTGAATGTCCCGTTCCGATTGGGATTGGATCTTCAGGGGGGTTCTCAACTCACCCTTCTGGTGCGACCCTCGCCCGAGGTCCCGCAAATTACCTCCTCCGTGATGGAAGCAGTGCAGAGCGTAGTCAGAAACCGGGTTGATGCTCTTGGGGTATCTGAACCGATTGTTCAGTCCGTCGGGACCGATCAGATTCTTGTCCAACTCCCGGGGGTCAGCGATCCCGAACAAGCCGAGCGGGTGCTGGGGGGGACGGCTGTCTTGGAGTTTCGCGAAGAAAGTGCGAGTCAGGAAATCCGGGCGCAACTGGACGTGCGGATCCAAGAGGCTACCCAAATCGCCCTAGAGTTGGGGGCGTTACAAGAGTCGGGAGAACAAGGACAAATTGCCGAAAAGCAAGCCGAGTTCGATCGCAAGCGCGAAGAAATTCAGGAACTCAATCTCCAACTCTATGAAAAAACCCCCCTCACCGGGTCTAACCTGGAGGATGCCTATCCCGAACCGGCCCAAGCCGGGGGTGGGGCTTGGAATGTGGGTCTGGTCTTTGATAACGAAGGCGGAGATCTGTTCGCCGAACTGACCCGGAATCTGGCGGGAACCGGACGGACTCTGGGGATTTTTCTCGATGATCAATTGATTAGTTCTCCCACAGTCCCCGCAGAATTTGCCACTACGGGAATTACAGGGGGACGTGCCGTGATTCAAGGCAACTTTGCCGTGCAACAGGCGAATGAACTCGCGGTCCAACTGCGCGGTGGGGCCTTGCCAGTGCCGGTAGAAATTGTGGAAAATCGCACCGTTGGCGCAACCCTGGGGCGCGATAGCATTGTTAGAAGTATCTATGCCGGAATCGGGGGCCTGCTGTTGGTCCTGATTTTTATGGTGGTCTATTACCGCTTACCCGGTGCGATCGCCGATCTGTCCTTGATCATCTATGCGACCCTGACTTTAGCCAGTTTCTCCCTGTTGGGGGTGACTTTGACTCTACCGGGGATTGCGGGATTTATCCTCAGTATTGGGATGGCGGTGGATGCCAATGTCCTAATTTTTGAACGCACCCGAGAAGAATTGCGGGCGGGAAAGAGTTTGTATCGTTCGGTGGAGTCGGGTTTTTACCGCGCTTTTTCGAGCATTTTGGATAGCAACGTCACCACGCTGATTGCCTGTATCGCGCTATTTTGGCTGGGTGCCGGTTTGGTGAAAGGGTTCGCCTTGACCCTGGGAATTGGGGTGGCGGTGAGTATGTTTACGGCGATTACTTGCAGTCGCACGTTAATGTTTTTGGCGATTAGTGTTGATGACCTTCGCAAGCCCGAACTATTTTGTCCGAACCTTCAAAATGTTAGGAAAGTTTAGGGGGATGTGTTACCAGAGGCAGATTCGATGAGATTAGATGTTAATAAACAACGCCGATTGTGGTGGACATTATCCGCCGCAGTTGTGGTGGCTGGGTTGATTTCAATGGTGATTTCCTGGCAACAGTTGGGCGCACCCCTGCGTCCAAGTCTGGATTTTGTCGGGGGGACGCGGTTGCAGTTGGAATTGGATTGTTCGGTTCCGGGAAATTGCGATCGCCCCATTGAATCGGGAACGGTGCGATCGATTCTCGCTACCCAAGGATTAGGCAACAGTAGCATTCAAGTGGTCGGTGAGGAGAATCTGGGGTTATCGATTCGCACCTCTAATCTGGATGTGGATCAACGCACTCAACTGATCAATTCTTTAACGGCAGAACTCGGCAGTTTTGACCCAGAAAAGAATCAAATTGATACCGTGGGTCCAACCATTGGCCGTCAATTGTTTACCCAAGGACTTTTGGCCCTGATTGTCTCGTTTGCCGGGATTATTGTCTATCTCAGTTTCCGGTTCCAGTTCGATTACGCCCTGTTTGCGATCGTGGCTTTATTCCACGATGTATTGATTACTCTGGGGATTTTCTCGATTCTGGGACTGGGGTTTGGGTTAGAAGTGGATAGCTTGTTTATTGTGGCGTTGCTCACCATTATCGGGTTTTCGGTGAACGATACCGTGGTGATTTACGATCGCATCCGGGAAACCCTCGCTCAGGATAAATTGAATCGCCCCATTGATCAAATCGTGGATGAGGCGGTGAATCAAACCCTGGGGCGATCGATTAATACGACGGCTACCACCATGTTACCCTTGGTTGGGATTTTCCTGTTTGGCGGGGAAACTCTCAAATTCTTTGCCCTAGCCTTAATTGTGGGGTTTTTGGCGGGGGTCTATTCCAGTCTCTTTTTAGCCAGTACCTTGTTAGTCTGGTGGCGACAACGCAACGGACAAGAACTGTCCCCGGTTGCAGAGGGTCCAACCCCTGTGGAGGCATCCTCAGACTCGAATGAGGGTTAGTCAGGGTTAATGCTGTGTCGTTCTTCTGGATTTAGCGAGGTTAAAGTGATTTTCTATCAATTGAGATATCAATTGAGATTGCTCTGATGGAGAACAATCACGACTTTAGCGATCGCCCTCTCGACTCCGTTTCGGTGCCACAGGACCCCACGTTCGAGCAAGAAGTGCAACGGTTACATGAGTACACCGTTGCCGCTCGTTGGGTGTTGGTGTTGCTGCTGTGGCTCACGGTGGGGAGTTTTAGCCTGTGGGCGTTGCGAGACGATATCAGACTCCTGTCTGAACATTTTACCTGGGCGAGTCTGCGCTATGCCCTGAGTATGCGGTACAATCCGATTCCGGCGATCGGACTCACCCTCACCGTGAGTATGACGGTGGCGGTCCTGGTTTGGCAAAGTCGCAACATTTTATTTGGAATGCCACAATCAGAGCGATCGCGTTTAGAACAACAAATACTCCGGATTCGCCAACAGGGTCCCTCTCATCCCCTCTATTCCTGGATTGTCCAGTCTCCCCGGCTCAAATAACCCCCTCGTCAGTTCCTCTTTTTCCCTCTCAAAGCTCACAGCAACAGCCGGGAACCTTTCCTTTAAGGGTCGCTTTTCAAACCCAGCCCGGTCAAGGGGGTAAATTTAATGATGAAAAATCGTTGTTTCTTGTAGGGGTTTGGTCTCCAAACCCTCCGAACTCATGTAGCGCTAGGATCTGATACCAAATCCGGTTGTAATCGGTCTATTAAAACGAATTGTAGGGGCGCTTCGGGAAGCGCCCGTGGAGGCGCTTCCCGAAGCGCCCCTACAAATACGGCTTGAGGTGGCTCGTTTTTCTAGACCTATTACAACCGGATTCCGTATGATAAAGCTCTTTGGTAACTGGGCGGGTGTAATTGATGAATCCGAAACTAAAGCATCTCCTGATTGGCGAATTTTCGCTCAAGCGCTTGGTGAGATCTCTCCTGTTTGTTTATGTCTCCATTGGCATTTACGGCTACTTCTTTTCCGAACGGATGATATTTATCCCCCAACCCTCATCCTATTCTCAACTGCCGGGACTCCTGACGTTAACTTCGGCAAATGAGAAGCAAATTGCAGCCGTTTATTTAGCCAATCCGCAAGCCGACTATACGATTCTCTATAGTCATGGCAATGCGGAAGATTTAGGGGATATTTTGCCGGTTCTGACGCAATTCCAGAATATCGGGTTTTCCGTGTTGAGTTTTGATTACCAAGGGTATGGGATTTCTGAGGGAAATCCCACAGAACGGAGGGCGGTTCAGGATATGGAGGCAGCCTATTTTTATCTCACCGAAACCCTGAAGATTCCGCCGGAGCGAATTATTGTTTATGGGCGATCGGTGGGTGGGGGACCGGCGCTGGAGTTGGCGGCACGCTATCCGGTGGGGGGATTGGTGGTGGAAAGTTCATTTACTTC
>CAYUEH010000255.1:0-7710 GCA_964442465.1 uncultured Laspinema sp.
TTGCGCGATCGCGAATCCCGGATTGTGGCTGCTGCTAAAATTATCGATCGCTATATCTTCCAGATGGCAACCACCCAAGGATTGACCTCCTTACTCAAGAGTCCCGTACTCCAGTTCATTTCCACCCTCTCCACCGGGTCCCCGACCCTCGCCTACGCCTTGGCGGAACAAATCCCGGTAGAACAGTTACCTGTGGTGATTGGTAAACTGCAAATGGCCTATGATTTATTTAACTTGTTCAATAACCATGCTAAACCCTTTCAGTTTGATTTGCTCTCCCTGTGGCCCTTGCTGCGAGATCATCGGGGAACGAGCGATCGCAATGCCTGGGCCTTCGGTCATGCCTTAGTGGAATATTGGACCCAGAAATTGACCTTAGAACAACTGCGATCGCGCTTTGAGTCTTATTTAGAACAACAACCGACATCCTGAAAGGTGCGAGTTTTTGCCCTTGCGCCGTTTAGCCGACAAAAACTCAGTCATTTGGCGGATGCCCGGGAGGAATACTCTCGGCCACAATAGAGATTAAGAGAGCAATGATTTAATCCGAGATTTGCTGGGCATCTGCGGATAATGGGGTATAATATCCGACAAGAGTTGAAAATGAAAATGGATCAGCCACTCGCGCCCGACTTTAGATTTTTCTGCTTACCTTTGAGACTTCCTCGCTTGGTTGCCGAGGTAAGGCAGATTCTTGAGTCTAAGAAGGTACGAGTCTAATCATCCTCATCGACCTTAAACAATCAAGTGCTTTTGGAATCTTTCTAAAAGCTTTGCGGGATACCGCCTCTATCACCTTTGAAGGTGATAGTGCTATCGTAGCATTGTCCGGAAATAACCGGAAAAATGTCGCGTAAATGTATCAGTCAATTATAGAGAGAAAGGAACGGCCCCAGTTAAACAAAATAACTGGGGTTTTTGCTTGTGATTGACGTGAGAATAGCCAGATTTTAAATTGAATTAAGCTAAAGCCGGTTGTAATGGCATGGATTCAACAGCGTTTTCCGGTTGTCCAACTTCAGGATTTAGGGAATAGCAGACTCCTCGGTACTGAAGCGTCACTGCCGGGGGTGCAGAAATTTCCGATTCAGAATGAAGAGAATAGCTGACCCCTCGATATTGGGCCTGGGTGGGAGCTTGGGTAGCAGGGACGGTGGAAGCAGTAGAGGTTTGATAGGAGATGCCGCGATAGGATAAGTGCATTAGTTTTTGTGGGGGTGAATGGGTTGTTGCTTCTATGATGCGCCAGGAGAAAGGGGAGTAGTGTGATATCGTTCTCACTTTTAAGTAACCTCGATCGCTTCAATTCTGGCGATTAATCACCCGAAGCGGCGATCGCGATCGCCGCCACAGAACAAACCCTGACCCCTGGGGGATTATGGGCTAAATGGACGAATGGACTTCAATAAAAAACCCCAAAAATTTTGTTTGGGGGTTCGCCATGCACATTTCTCAATCTCTTTTGATCCTACTGTTAACCCTGGGGAATGAAATCAGCCAAAGTGCGGATTTATAGGAGTTCAATGTACCTAGTTTGGCAAAAATTCCTCCTAAATTTCTTCATCATGAGGGTTGGCAAAACCTATAAATTGCCTCCAATTTTTAGGAATCACCCCGTTCAAACCGCATGATCAGACCGAGGTTCGCTACAATCACAGGAGCAGCTTCCCCAGTCTCATGGGGGACTGGAGTCCAATCCCATCCTCCTCGAATGATCAAAAACTTATGAATCCTCAAGAAAACCAAAAATTAAAGCGCCAACTGGAAGATTTAGAAGCGCAAATCCAGCAACCGCAACCCTTGCAAACATCGACCCCGGACGCCCCCTCCTTAAAATCGGTTTACCAACAGTTAACCCTGTGGTATCAAGGACTGCCGGATGGGGGGAAAGTGGTGGCGATCGCCGTGGGGGGAATCTTTGCCTTGTCTGCCGTGAGTACGGTTTTAAACTTGATTCGGTTAGCCTTTACCTTGGCCGCCGTTGGGGTGTTAGGGTTTGTCGGATATCAATTATTTTTAGCGTCCAAATCCTCCAACCCAAATCAATAAATCAGAGTGACTGGGAAATCTAAAGGCCCAAAGCGGACTGCACCCAAGGTCCAATCGACGAAAAGAAGTAAACCCCCAACCCCAGGGAAAGTCAACCCCGTGACCCTATTTCCCCGGAGGTTGGCGGCGAGTACCGTAGAATTGGCGCTAATTGCCATTAGCGCCCTAGTTCCCCTGTCTTTGGGATGGCACGCCACGGGGTATTTGAATGTGCAACCTGTCCCCCTGAATCCGGTTCTGGTGACCCTAGAAGGTGCGATCGCCCGGACCCTGGGGCTACCTCCCACTTGTCCCAATCCCCGAGGACGTCGCTGCACCCGTCTGGTCCCTCCTCTCGTTAATTTCCTCTGGACAATTGGCCCGATCGCCGCCTTAAGCGTCAGTATTTGGCAGTTATATCTACTCGGACTCACGGGTCAAACTTTACCGAAGCGCTGGTTGCGCCTCCAGGTGGTGACGGATTCGGGAAAAGCGCCCGGTTTTGGGCGTGCACTGTTGCGAGAGGCCGTAGGACGCTGGGGAGTCACCCTCACCAGTGCCTATCTAATCTGGCTGATCACAGGCGCAGTACCGGACTTAGTAATTTTGGGAGTAACCACGGCCTTCATGGTCGCCTTGGATGGACTCTGGAGTTACTTTGATCCCAAGTGCCGCACCCTGCACGATCGCCTCGCCGGAACGTGGGTCCGCAGTAGCCGACACAGCGTTTCGGGACCTAGTAGAAACATGAACAGCAGCAACTCAAAACAGGTGGGGATTCAATTCGAGGCAGGCGGTCCCATTGAACGGATGCCAGAATCAAAACCCTTGCTATATCAGTGGTGGAATGGGATTCGCCTTCACAGTAGCGCGAAAAAAACCCTGGCATTGGCCGTGGGTCTGGCGGCAATTTTGGGAACCTTCGTCACGACTCAACTTTATATCCAATCCCAAGAAAATATCCGGACTCAGGCGGCGCTGGATCAGGAAAAGTTTCTCACTTGGGTCCGACAATTTGCACCGGATGAGCGTCAAGGTGCGATTCTCGGATTAGCCAGTTTCGAGAATCCCGAGGCCCATTACCAAATTTTAGCGGATCTGCTGGCCCTGGAAACCGACGCGGCTCAACTGGATGTCCTCCAACAAGCCTTAGTCAGCAATGGAGGGCGATCGCTCCCCTATTTGCAAAAATTAAACCAATCCACCCGCACAGACCTGGATTCCCTCCGTTACAGCACCAATGAAGAGCAGCTTGAAGGGGTGCAACTGCGACTCCAAGCCACCCAACGGGCGATCGCCAAACTCCTCCAACTCTATAGCACCGAGTTCGACGCCCTCGATCTCAGCCGCACTCATTTGGGCCAAGTCACCACCGAAGCTGCCCCCTTCACCTTGGTGTTAGAAAAAACTGACTTATCTGGAATTCGATTTCGGGGCGCTATTTTAAGCCATGCCAGTTTTAAAAGCAGTCAATTTTCCAGTCCCGGACCCGATCGCCGTTTTGGAACCGTGGATGACCTTCAAGCCGACTTTACCGCCAGCATCCTCACCGATGCCAACTTTACCGGGGCATTTCTGAGTCATGTGATTCTCGCCTATAGCAATCTCAGTCGCGCTAAACTGGACCGGGCGAACCTCTCCAAGGCGCAAATGACTGGGGCCAACCTCAGCAGTACCCAGGCGATCGGGGCAGATTTGCGAGAAGCGGACCTCACCAATGCCACCCTGGTGGGTGCTCAGTTAGTCCAAGCGAACTTAACCGGCATTCTCGCCATCGGGACTCGGTTCCCCCGGGTGGTGGCAACCGGCGCGACCCTGGCAAAAGCGAACTTAATGCGATCGGACTGGCAAGGTGCCGATTTGAGTCGGGCGAATTTCACCCAGTCTAATCTCCAAAATGCCAACTTGAGCCAGACGAAATTGGCCGGTGCAAATTTGAGTTTTGCGCAATTACAAAATGCCAACTTCCAGCAAACCGATCTCACCTCGGTCAATTTTCAAGGGGCGAATGTAGAAGGGGCGGATTTCCAAGGGGCCGTGTTTTTCAAACCTCATCACCAAAGTGGCGATCGCCTCCAGCAATCCTCGGACCCCGCCACCTCGGGCTTTTTGCGCGGGGTTGATTTTACCCAAGCTCGCAATTTAGATGATAAACAAATTGTTTATATCTGCGCTCAAGGGGGCATTTATCCTCTGTGTTCCCAACCTTAAGGGGTGGTTTCTCCCCAGGGCCTCGCTTCTGGATGCAATAGACCCCAAACCGGGTTTGGGGTCTATTGCATCCAAATTTTGAATCCGGTTAACCGGCGTTCCCCCTTGATTCAAACCCTTGAATCAAGGGGTTTTGCCCTTCCCAATGGGATAGGGAACTTGACTTCTGATGGTCCGGCGATTCAACTTAAGCTAGAATCGACGGAACATCGGAAGTATTTGTTTTTAGTGGGATAGAGGAGTAGGGAAATGGAACGTCTGAAAAAAATGGGATCGACTTTGGGTGCGCTGATGTTAGGGACAGTGGCGATCGCCACCAGTTTAGCGGGGTCTAGTCAACCGGCATCCGCTCAAGCAGCTTATGGGAGTTATATTGGGGTTGGTGGATCCGCTGGAATCAGCGAACTCGACGGCGATCGGGAAAATGCTTTCTTACTAGCCGCCCGCTATAAACTGCTCCCTGTGCCCATTTCATTACGTGCTCAGGCATTTTTTAGCGGCGATGGGACCGCAGTAGTCCCCACCATTTCCTACGACTATCCCCTCACCTGGCAAACCGATATTTACTTGGGTGCAGGGGCGGCCCTCGCCACTGGGGATACCCCCGTTGGCCAAAAAGTTAGCTTTGCCATTCAACCCGGGGTAGATTTCGCCGTTCCCAATACCCGATTCATCGTCTTTGGGAATGCGGTGATTGCCCTAGATGCTTATGACGATGAAAGCAAACCGGCTGTCTCTGTGCAAGGCGGCGTCGGTTTACGATTTTAAAACGAGGAGTCATCCACCGAGCAATTGTAGGGTGGGATAAAAGCCCACCTTACTCTATAGCAGTCCTAAATGATTTGTCACATTTTTAGCTCCTGTAGGATGTTCTGGGCCGCCGACGATCAAGGGGCCGACGACGTCTTCCACAACTGATTTAGGATTACTCTACAAAAACTGTAGGTAGGCACTGCCGACCCTAAGAGATTTGCATAAAAAAATTATGCATTAGAAGTTGGGTATAGCGACCCTTGCAGCATTTTGGCAATAAACTCTCACCCCTTGGATGTTGGCGATCGGTGAACATCCGAGGTGACATCGGGTGAGGTGTCAAAATACTGCAAGACTGGCTATAGTTGAGTTATCCCCGGACCGATCCAGGGTGCTGGGTTTTTCCTCCTCATTTAGCGCTATAAATCTTTAAACCTTTAAAGCGATAAAATAATGCTTCAGCAAATCTGTACCTGCTTTTGCCCTGATTTGGCGATGGGGGTTGTTATTTTAATAAAACTCAGGTAAGCTATTATTGGTCTTACTAGGGGCTGGGCCGTTGAGTCAGCCGTGGCCTGTTCTAATGCAGTCCATCTCAAGGAGCCTGGGTTTCATGCTATAATCAGCATGAATATAAGAGGACCACCAATGAAGCTCTCGCTTAATATGAGGTTTCTCAGCTTGTTTAATAAACAAGTGAATATTAATACCGCTCGATAAACTATGAATTTCTACAGTTTATCGGGAGGTAAACAGGATGAATTTTAAGAGTACCTTGCGATCCCTGTTGCGCTTTTTTGTTTAGGTACTCTTTCTCATTATAAACAAGATGAGATGTCTAAGTTGATAGACGATAAACTTTGTCAATACTTTCACACTGAAAAAGTTGAAGAAGCCTTTTGGAGATATAAAGAAGCCAAACATGATGTCTTGACAGAGGAAATAAGAATACCAATGGGAGCCGATGGCATTTCTTATAAAACCTTTGAAAAAGAATTATCGAAGCGGTGTCAATTTATTTCCAAAAGAGTAATGCAGGGAACGTATCTTTTTTACCCGTTTCGAGAAGTTAACGTTCCTAAGCCGTCCGGTCAAGAAAGAGTTTTAGCAATCGCAACGATCCGGGACGTTCTCGTTCAAAAAATTTTGTACGAACTTCTATATGAAGAAGTAGAGAAACTTTTTAAGGCAACTCCTAAATTAGACCGAGTGTCCTGCGCTTATCGAAAAGGTAAGTCTGCTCCTTCCGCAGCTAGACTGATCCATAACTATATTCAATCCGGTTTTCAATTTAGCTTAGATGCCGATATTGTTAAATTTTTTGATGTCATTGCTCACGATCGTCTGATTTCTATCATTGAGAATTTATTTGGTCATGAAAGTAGGGTGAGTACCTTACTAAGAAGGTTTATTAAAACCAGGGGAGTTCCCCACAGAGATGAGCAAGATAAAACCAGAAATATTAAAGTTTTTCACCACTATAAGCCCCCCCGAAATGTTCGAGTAAAAGGCATTCCCCAAGGAGGGGTGCTTTCTGGAATGTTGGCTAACTTATATTTACATGAATTTGATAGATGGATTTTAGAAGATTTAGCTCAAGAAGTTCCTTTACGATATGTTCGTTATGCCGATGATTTTGTTGTACTCCTGAAAACCCAAGATGATCTTCCAGCAATTCATAGTCGAGTTGAGGAAAAACTAGGCGAAATCAAACTTCAGCTTCATCCCATTCTAGATAATTTGGAAAACTCAAAAACTAAGTATGTAGACATTTCTAAAAATCCTTTGCTTTTTGTAGGATTTGAATTAACTTTAACCGATATTAAAGTTAGCCCAAATAATATTCAGAGATTTCAAAACAAAATTTCTCAAAAACTAGAAAAAGAAAAAAGTTATAAATTTTCGGACAACCCCCGTGAGCGATTTTGTTCATTAATTGACTGTGTTATCAACAAAAAAATTCAGGGGAGACCGGAAAACTTATGTCCGGTATGTAAGGGCCTACTCGACAAAAATAACCGCAACTGGGTCGGCTTCTTCTCCGTTGTTACAGACACTCAGCAGTTTCATGATTTGGATAAATGGATTCGGGCTCAACTCTGTCAGTATTTCTATAAAACCTATCAAATTAGACTTAAAAGAAGGGATTTCAAAGAGGCCCGTTTAGCAAGCATCAAGAAAGAATATTATAAAAATCATAAATCAAAAAAATGTGTTTGTAACCCTTTAAATTCAACTACACTCCGTATTATATCTTTGGGAGAAAGTAATTTTCTTCTTTAGAAGAAGCTATCACAACTCAGAAATCAGAATTCACTTAGGGGTAGAAATTTGGAAAAATAAAAGCAATTGTCGCTTTCGTTACAATAAGTTACTATTTATTCTGCCGATAGAGTTGAGCAACTAAATAGGTGTTTCATATATCTTCTGATGACTTATGATTTTTCGGTTATTTTGGGCTACAATAAAAGTCTGGTTCAACCGCAGTAGAAGAACATTCGCAACCCGAAGCTGCGGTTTGTCAACTGGATGCAGAAGCGTTGGACAATTTAGATGGCAATTTTGTAGAAAATTGTTGACTAGAGACTCTTTCAATTCTTCCCTGGCGACTTTTTATTCAGGGCTGAATGAGTTGGGTAAATCGGTGCAATTTGCCGCAGGAATGCGATCGCCTTCTCCCCACCCCTCCCATTAACAATCTGTAATCGCCGGTTGGGT
>CAYUEH010000256.1:0-4277 GCA_964442465.1 uncultured Laspinema sp.
GGTCGAAACCCCCGCTTGTGTTTTAAGGAAGCCAGCCCGGACGGAGGCCCTCAAAGGGTAACTCTTCGGGTTTGTAATCTAAGGGGCGGTTGGTGGGGGCGCTGGGATCCAAGGGCAGTAACCAGAGCCGACTTCTGGCGATCGCTTCCCCGGAACTGGTGCGAACTGCATCAATTGGGGCTTGATTGGCTTGGGGGGCAACGCTGACTATTTGATCAAACAGCAACCCTAACCCATCCGGGGACAAACTGATATGAATCTCTCGCTGATCCGGTAACAAAACCAGGGGTTGCATTTCCCCGGTTTCTAGGTCGATCGCGGCGATGTAAGGTTCTTCTTTATAAACCTCCCCTTCTACCAATTTCGTCAGCAAACAATAGAGGGTGTTTCCTTGGGGTCCGAATTGGGCGCTCAGAAATGAACCTTTAATCCGGAGCAGTTCTTTGTTAACCCCCGTCGTGGTGACCAAATAGAGCGATCGCGTGTAGTCGGTGTTGAATTTCACCATCGCCGCAGCACTCCCATCGGATGAAAAGGCCAACACTCGCGCAAATTGGGGGAGAAAATCTACGGGGTCGGCTTTCGGTTCTAGGGGCAAAATGGCGAGTCCCTGTCCCTGGGCGATCGCCACGGTTTGACTATCGGGAGTAATCATAAAATCCCCACCCGGTTGGTTTTCCAGGGGTTTCGGTTGCTTTCCTTCCTCGATTTTCCAGAGTCCAGATTTTCCCGGGTCCTGTTTGTTGACGCGCTGCACCAGAATGGTTTTACCATCGCTTGAGAGGTCGAAGCTGAGGTTTTGATAGTTGTCCGAGCCTAAGATCCGTTTGATTTGACCCGGTGAGTTGTCACGGCGGCGGACGAACCATCTGCCTGGGGTTTCTGGGACGATGCCGGTGGTGACGGTGAACAGTCGTTGATCTAAAATGCCTCGGTTGGGAGAGAAGGAGTCGATCGCCGAAAATAACAGGCGATCGCCGTCGGGATAGGGTCTATAATCCAGGACTGTCAATTCTTTTGGGGTCAGAATCGTTTTTTCTCTTTTGCTGAAGTTGTACAGGATTAACTGTCCCCGTTCTTCCGGGGAGATTCCGATATAGACTAAGACGCGATCGCGACTGGTGAACTCCCCGACAAATGGCTCAATCGGGGTTCCCTCTCTTCCCGGTTGGGCGAACCGTTCCCGCGCTTGGCTGAGTTCCACTTTAAATTCCCGGCTATAGGGCACCGCTTGGGTAACGGTGTAAGCCATCCGCCTTCCCGCCCAACTGATTTTACCGGGTACTGGGGGTTCAATTCGTAGGTTGTCTTCCACGCTTTGGCGATCCATCGGACGGCTGAAGGTCATGATAAAGGCGCGATCGCTGGCACTGACTTGTTTATTTTGCCAGGTAAATTCCCGCACTCGCGGAGCGGTACTATCCCCTCCAAATAGGAGCAGGGCGATCGCTACTGTCAACACCGCAATCAGGGCGATCGCCGCGCGATCGAGCGGTTGCGAGAATTTTTTCTGGAGTTGGTCTGCACTGAACATCGGTTAAGGGTTAATATTGAAAGTTTAGATCAAAGAGTTGAGAACCCGGGCTGCCCGACTGACGCATCATTTCTCTAGTAGGCACAACAGTAGATGAAAGCCACCTATCAGATTGGATGAAATCTCCACTCTGGCATAAGTCTTCCGGTTTAACCCCAGGGGACTGAATGCCTACCCATCGGATTGGGAATGTCCATTCCATTGTTTTAATTTAGCATTCCCCTCTGACTCCCTCCAGATTATCCCCCTATAGTTCCTCCGCTTGCTCAGGCCCCGGTGAGCGATCGCCTTGCCAAAACTTTTGTGCTATACTAAGTTTACTTGTTGCTCACCCCTGTCAAAACTTCTGCGAAAAATCAATGATTTAATGTGAGTTATTAGGTATAAAAATTGCGGATCGGCTATAGCGAATCTAAATCATGATGGGAATAGAATTCAGGAGTGGGAGCATCTTGAACCCTACTCCTGAATAGGGAGCAAGATGCTCCCACTCCGTGTAGGAATTGTCTGATTTAGAGACATCTGCTATTTATTCCGGAGGGTTTAATTTAGGAATTGGCGTAAGTATTGTTACTTATTGACGCCGATCAAAATTTTAATTTAGCCTCATGTTTTACCCTGAACCTGGGGCGGTTGACCCGATTAATCGGGCAATTTCAACTAACCATAGAGTAAAATCAATGATAAACCTTTTTAAAATCAATAGTTATCTGGGTTAGCCGATCAAGCCGCCCAAAGCCCTGTGTAGATAAGGCTATAAGCAGAAATTAGAGAACCAATTATTAATTTTTGTGCAGGAGTCCCTTCCTTTTGGGACAGAATAACGATACGCTGATCCCCAGAAGATTAAGAAAAGATAAATCTATTCCAGCCTGGGCCTTTGAGCCTTCTGCGAAATTGATCACAGAAGCATCAAAGGCAGACTGTTCATTTACACACAAATTAGGAAACGCGGATGGCTGATTTACTTCTGACAACCGTTTGGTTCGTGCCTGGGTATGCCTTACTCGGGGTAATCCTGGCGGGCGCTTGGTCACCGGGAACGATCCGAAAAACAGGACCGAGACCCTCGGGCTATATTAATTTAGTCCTGACATTTTTAGCCTTCATTCATAGTTTGTTGGCGTTACCAGCCACCTGGAATCAACCGGCGCAACAGATATCTTGGACTTGGTTGGATGCTGCCGGGTTAACCCTAACGGTGGATTTAAAACTATCCGCCTTGACCGTTGGTGCAATGGCAGTAGTCACGGGATTGAATCTGCTGGCGCAGATTTTTGCCGTGGGATATATGGAAATGGATTGGGGTTGGGGTCGCTTCTATGCCATGTTGGGAGTCTTTGAAGCGGGACTATGCGCCCTGATTTTGTGCAATTCCTTATTTTTCAGCTATGTCATTTTAGAAATCCTCACCCTGGGCACTTATTTATTAGTGGGATTGTGGTTCTCGCAACCGTTAGTGGTGACGGGGGCCCGAGATGCTTTTTTAACCAAACGGGTGGGAGATTTAATTCTACTGATGGGGGTCGTTGCTTTATTACCTTTAGCAGGCACCTGGAATTTTGATGAATTAGCGCAATGGGCACAAACCGCTGATGTAGACCCCAAAGTTGCGACTTTGTTGGGATTAGCGTTAATTGCCGGACCCTTGGGGAAATGCGCGCAGTTTCCCTTGCATCTGTGGTTAGATGAGGCGATGGAGGGGCCAGTTCCCAGTACGATTTTGCGGAATTCCGTGGTGGTGGCGACTGGGGCCTGGGTGTTGGTTAGATTACAGCCGGTGTTGGCGTTGTCGGAGATTGCGACAACGACGGCGATTTATATTGGGGCGGTGACCGCAGTAGGGGCTTCGGCGATCGCCATTGCCCAAATTGATATCAAGCGATCGCTCTCTTACTCCGTGAGTGCCTACATGGGGTTAATGTTTATCGCTGTGGGGACGGGGGAGACTCAAACCGCTTTGATGTTACTCCTGTCTTACGCGGTGGCAATGGCACTCCTGGTCACCTGTACCGGGGGACTGATTTGGAATACGATTACCCAAGACCTCACTCAGTATGGGGGACTCTGGTCTCGCCGTCCGATTTCGGGGTTGGCCTTTCTCGTGGGATTCGCGGGTTTAGTCGCGTTACCTCCCTTTGGCGGATTCTGGGCGTTGCTCAAAATGGCGGAGAATCTCTGGCAGGCACATCCGGAGTTGGTGGGTGTGTTAGTGGTGGTGAATGGGTTAACGGCATTTAGTTTGATTCGCGAGTTCGGATTAATTTTTGCGGGGAAACCGAAACCGATGACGGTGCGATCGCCTGAAGTGCATTGGCCGATGGTGATTCCAATGGTGGTTTTAATGGGCGTCACCCTGCATATTCCGTTAATTTTGATGGAATGGAATCTGCTACCAACTTGGGCGAACCTGAATGTTACAGTAGCGGGTGCTTTGATTGGCTCAACCGTAATCGGCGGTGGATTAGCGGGGTTCATTTATATGAGCGATCGCATTTCCAAACCCGTCAAATTTGGTCCCCAATCCGTCCAAGACTTTTTTGCTTACGATTTTTATACCGCCAAGTTGTACAAGCTAACCATTGTCTTTGCCGTAGGGTTGGTTTCCCAGATTGTGTTCTGGTTTGACCGCTATATTGTGGATGGATTAGTCAATTTAGTGGGATTATTCACCGTATTTAGCGGCCAGAGCTTAAAATACAATGTTTCGGGACAAACTCAGTTTTATGCCCTAACTATTTTG
>CAYUEH010000256.1:4377-7689 GCA_964442465.1 uncultured Laspinema sp.
AGTCTATTAATTGGATTGCCCCTTTTAGGTGCAGCGCTGATTGGATTTTGGCCCTCCAAAGGGTCGCCTACGCTATTCAGAAATATTGCTTTAGCCGTCGCTGTGGGGATTCTAGGTTGGACTGTGGCGATCGGCACTCAGTTTGATTTAGCCTCCCCGGGAATGCAATTTACAGAATATTTACCTTGGATTCCCCAGTTAGGACTCAGCTATAAATTAGGCATTGATGGCTTATCTTTTCCCCTGCTGGCTTTAAGTGCATTGCTCAATTGCATTGCCATTTATGGTCAGGGTGAACCCGTTGAGCGCCCTCGGCTCTATTATCCCATGATTTTCCTCGTCAATGCCGGAATCACCGGCGCATTTGCCGCACAAAATTTATTATTATTTGTGCTGTTTTATGAATTGGAACTGATTCCGCTTTACCTGTTAATTGGAATTTGGGGCGGTCAAAAACGCGGGTATGCCGCGATGAAATTCCTCATTTATACCGCATTGTCCGGGATTTTAATCTTAGCTGGATTTTTGGGAATTGCTTGGTTAACCCATTCGAGCAGCTTTGATATCGGTTCGATTTCCACGGAAAAGTTATCCTTAACCACCCAACTGATTTTACTCACTATTCTGTTAATCGGATTTGGGATTAAAATTCCCCTGGTTCCCTTGCATACTTGGTTACCCGATGCTTATGTGGAAGCATCTCCGGCAGTGGCGATTCTTCTGGGGGGAATTCTGGCTAAATTAGGCACTTATGGGTTAATCCGATTTGGGTTACAACTGTTCCCAGAAACCTGGGGAATCATTGGTCCTGGGTTGGCGATTATTGGGGTGGTGAGCGTGATGTATGGTGCCTTTAGTGCGATCGCCCAAAAGGACATTAAACGCATGGTTGCCTACAGTTCTATTGGACACATGGGCTATATTTTAGTCGCCTCCGCTGCCGGAACTCCCCTCAGCTTACTCGGTGCAGTGACTCAAATGGTCAGTCATGGATTAATCCTCGCCATTCTCTTTTATATCGTGGGTATTATTGAGCAGAAAGTCGGCACTCGCGAACTGGATGTTTTGAATGGATTAATGAATCCCCATCGTGGATTACCCCTCACCAGTGCCTTCCTGATTTTAGGCGGCATGGCAAGTGCAGGAATTCCCGGATTGGTGGGATTTATTGCAGAATTCATGGTCTTTCAAGGCAGCTTTTCCGTCTTCCCCGTCCAAACTTTACTCTGTATTATTGCCTCGGGTTTAACCGCCGTTTATTTTGCGATTTTAATCAATCGCACCTGTTTTGGAAAACTGGATAATAAATTGGCCTATTATCCCAAGGTTTTGGCAGCGGAACGAATTCCCGCATTGGTATTAGCCGTCACTATTTTTATCTTAGGCATTCAACCCGGTTGGTTAGTGCGCTGGAGTGAACCGACTACTACCGCAATGGTTGCCAAAATTATCCCCGCTAATTCCGCGCAAATTGCTCAAAAATTGAACAATTTTGCACCCTAACAGGAATAGGATAATTCCAGATATTGGACGCATGGAGCCTACGGTGATTCACCTCCGGTCCCCTCCCCGATGTCTTGGGGAGGGTTAGGGTGGGGTCCTCTTGATGTGGCGATTCCCTACGGGAGAGCTTCCGCTTACCGCCAAGTCACGCACTCACAGGAGGCGATTTCCTACGGGAGAGCTTCCGCTTACCGCACCTGTATGGAGGCTGTTCCCACCTCTTTCTTCGTGAAGCGCGATCGTGCGGGGACCCCACCCTAACCCTCCCCAAGACATCGGGGAGGGGACCGGAGGTGCACTTAAATGTGAGGCGAAGCACCATGAACTTAAAATGGAGGCTGTTCCCACCTCTTTCTTCGTGAGGCGCGATCGTGCGGGGACCCCACCCTAACCCTCCCCAAGACATCGGGGAGGGGACCGGAGGTGCACTTAAATGTGAGGCAAGTCCTCCTGAACGTAAAAAAACCTACTGTTTTTGATTGTTATCCTAGAAAAATATCCAAACTATGACAACTGCAACTTCGACCAAACTCCCCCCTTCCACCCATGAATTTGCCGATATTATTCATCGCTTAGAAGCCGGTGGCGCAATGTTGCCGGATAGTCCAGAAAATTTGATGCAAATTATCGGCATTTATAAAGCCTACGCGGTGCCGATGGACTTCTATTGGCGGGATTTGCTTTATATTGCTGAAGAGGTGTTTTTAGAACCGTTTAACTTTTTCAAATACTTCCTGCCGAAAGAGTATTTAGACTTGCATAATCACTATGCTGGGGATGATGCAGATTTGCGAATTTGGCGGGGAGAGGCAACGGCGCATCCGGAACTGTTAGCCTTTATGGAAAAAGGGGAATTAAACCAAAAAATTCCCCGGTTGTTCCATCACTGGTTGCACGATCGCGTTAATATGGAATTTGCCGAAGCCTGTATGCGCGCGATGTATTGGCATGGCAGAGATATGGGTTGGGGGAAATTTGATGCCTATCTCGATAGTGATGAGTACAAAGCCAATGCTGATGTCGCTATCAAAGCCTACTTTAAAGGCAATCCCGTGATGTTGGGACTCTATAAACTGTTCCCCGAAATGTTTTTAGAACAGGTGAGACAACTTTCCTATTATAGCAATTTGGGATTGTTCTGGGAAGTGATGGCTCCGGTATTTTTTGAAATGTCGGATCTGTATGATGAAGGCAAACTCACCACCGTTCCCGAAGCGATGAATTTCCTTGTCAATGGCATCTTTGCCATTGCGGGTCGTCCCATCTACCATCACGCTCATATTCGCGGGGAAGTTTATGAAATTATCCCCAAATCTAAAGGCTTTACCTGGTTATATGAAGCCGCCTTACCCTACGTCGAAGCCGTCTTTTATCGCACGGCACCCTTCCGAGGTACGAAATCCTATAATGCTCAAGCGAAACAAGTGCCAGATGAGCAGAAAGACTTCCATTATGGCATTTTATATGCCGATGTCTTTCCCGTGGGAACTGCCGGAATTCCCCCGACATTATTGATGCAGGATATGCTCCATTTCCTCCCCCCCTATCTGGTGGATTATTATCGCCAATATTGCCGGGGTGAGGATGATATGTTGATTCAGTTGGGAATTACGTTCCAGCGATCGATGTATTGTGTTACCTCCGCTGTCATTCAAGCGTTACGGACTGCTTTACTCTATCCGTTAGATGACCCAAATCCCAAGCATTTGATGGCAAATCGGCGGTTTTTTGAAAGCCAACTCGATCGCTTCAAACGTCCTGAATCCCGCATCCGGGAGATTCAAAGTCAGGATTATCGATAAGTGGCAA
>CAYUEH010000257.1:0-7676 GCA_964442465.1 uncultured Laspinema sp.
AGGCGGGGGTTTTAACCCCCGCCGGTGTTGAGCTTCGCCCTTCGCTCAAAGTTTTTGCTGCACAACAGTATTATTTCCCCCCAGTTTGAGGAATCAAAATCGTGCGGTTGCCTAACTTTTCCTCAAACCCCAGATTGTTTTTCAAAGCAATTAAATCCCAGTATTCAAAGCTATCAAATCCAAAGGCTTTCTGAGACAATTGCGGTAAACTGTCTCCCGGTTGAACTTGATAGGAAACCCAAGTATAAATTTTGCCATCCAAGGTAAAACTGGGGGACCTTTGCAACCACTGCTGATATCGGTTATCCCGATTCAGGTCTAAGCGAGATGTCATCTGATGCAGGGCTTTTTGCCAGAGTTGATATCCGGCTTGGCTCAAATGGATACCGTCGGTGGTTAACTCGCGGTGTAACCTATCTTCGTTGTTGGTAAAGGCGGAATTGAGGTCGAAATAGATTGCGCCTTCGGATTTGGATATTGCCGCGAGTTCGAGGTTGATTTTACGAATTCTGGTATTTGGAAGTGCTGCCAGTCGGGTGGGTAAAATCGATTGCACCACTACTTTAGCTGGGGGGTGAATCAGTTGCAGTTCCCGGACTGTATAATAAATATTATCTGCAATACTCGCATCCGGTCTACCCTGACGCAAATCGTTAATGCCTGCTAGGATATAAATGGTATGAGGTTTGGTCTCGGAAAATGTCCACAATCGCTTTAAAATTCCGCTGGTATTATCCCCGGAAATTCCTTGATTGAGCCACAGTCTTCCCGGTGGCATGAGTTCGGGGGGAAACCACATCGAAATCGAATCCCCTAATAAAACCGCCAGCCGATTAGAACCCTGTCCCTTGGCAAGTGCTCGCGCTTCCCAAGCTAACAGATTGGTCCAATCCTGATAGGTGGGTTGGCCGATCGCCTCTTCCCATACTGATTTAAAGCTATCCGGTGGGAGGAGGGTATAAGTCCTACCAACTTTCAACCCTTCTACTCGTTGTAAATACATTTGAATTCCAGAAGCCGGTCGATTCATGAGTAAACCCTCACTATGCCTGGAATTCTAAGATAAGCAAGTGAATGGGGATTGAGTTGAGGAAGTGGACATTTTCGCAAGCGGCTGTTTTTAGGGCGATCGCCTCTCTAAAATTCCCCCTATTTTTTTAGTTTATATGCCTGTCGCAATTCGACTAATGCAGTCTCAGATAGTCCCGATTTCAGGGAACGAATCAACAATCCCCACGCCTGTAACTGTTCTAATTGCTGGGATTTTTGGAGTTGAACCTGATAAAATTGTGTCCAAAATTGCGGTGCATAATGACTCCGCCACCCCTTGCGCCAGCGTTGATGCCACCGCGCTAAATCCGGCAGGGTTGGAGATGCCACTCCCAAAATTGGCGGGAAGTCGGCATAACTCACAAACCGACTCACGCCTTTGCCATGCACATAGACAACATGGCGCATACAATCAATCCGATAGATATCCGCTTCTGAGATGCCAAACATTAGGGCCACGGTTTCTTCTGTGACAAATCGCGCCAGGGGATGGAGGATGTCTGAGGTATGGTTAATTTTTGATTCGCGGATAACTGGCGAAACGGGCTGGTAGTTTGATATCATGATGGATAGGCTAGATAGATGGATGCTAGATAGATGGATGCTCGATAGATGGATAACCTCGATAGATGGTCCCATCGATAGATAGTCCGTCGATAAATGGTCCGCTAGATAGATGGACCTTCGATAGATGGCTCCTTGATAGATGGCCTCTCGATAGATGGCCCCTAACTTAGATGGATAATTCCTGTCTGAGATAGACAAGGGTTCTCGTCGAGTTTGACTGGTTTGGATAGGGCCTCGGTTGAGTAGCCAATGGCTGAAACCGTGTTCTCCTGTCCAGTCTTGTTTTAGAAGCGATCGCCCTTTAGTTTTCTAGGCCTGGGGGCGATCGCTTTTATCTGTGTTATTATTCTATTAAAAGATGTCCTCTTATCGTTTGTCAAGTAAATTGTGGGTTTAGTTAGATTACGGATTCGCGAGTTTGCGGATGAGAAGGGATGGAACCTCAAAGAGGTGTCTGACCGTTCGGGTTTGGTGTACAGTACGGTCCGGCATTATGCGCGATCGCCCGGACTAGCGCTGATAGATTTTACCGCGATTCACAAACTGGCTCGGACTTTCGATGTTATGATAGAAGATTTGGTAGAAATCGTCGAAGAATAGGAAACCGCCAGGGGTATCCCTTTCGGGTTCTTGACTTTGAGGCAGTGAACCGTCCATTCAGACTCTCATCCGACCCAGGGGGGACCGGCGATCGCCTGTTAGTTTTCCAGACTTGGGGGTGAGTGTTTTTTCATATCAAGCTATCTTAAGATGCAAACGCATCACTTGTCAAGTATGGGATTAGTCAGACTGAGAATTCGGGAATTAGCGGAGGAGAAGGGCTGGACCCTTAAAGAAGTCGCCGATCGCTCGGGTATTGTGTACAGTACCGTCAGAAGCTATGCGAGGCGATCGGCGATCGCCACCGTTGATTTTACCGCCCTCCACAAATTAGCCCGAACCTTCGATGTTCTAATCGAAGACTTGGTGGAAATTATCGAAGAATAGGAAACGGGTCAAACTGAGGGCGGCCCTCAATTTCGGGTCAGGAAATTATGACATTCCGGTGTTCGCCGCCTCTGAGAATAGCCATTATCGGTTGACAGGATCGGGATTCGCCAACGGTGGAACTTTACCTGACCCAGAGTGAACAGGTGCAATCATGGCACTCAACCCCAATTTGTGCTGTTTTTCTCGCGAATGAAGGGATCAGCCGGCAGAGGCTGGCATTGGTGAAAAATAGATGGAATAACTTCTAGATCTACTCAGACAGATAGCTTAATATATGGGTTAACTCAGAGAAACACCCGGGTTCAGGGTTGTGAATTCGGGGGGGTTTGGAGAGTCCGGGGGTACAGATCAGGAGGTGCGGAACTCTCAATGTGACCCGCGTTACATTGGAATTGAATGGAATTGTCCCATTGAGCGCTAAGTCAGTCTAGGCAACAGGACCAGGCCGATCGCCAGCCACCCCTCGGACCTGATTAATGCCGGTTCATCTCTGAGTCATGTTACACAAGAAACTGCCTTAACACAATCTTAAACTCAATAAATCGCCATGCACAGCATTCAATCTGGCACGACTCAAGTGAATCAGCAAGAAAACCTAGTTGCACTCAAGTCCTACTTTATGACCCTAATTTCCCACGAACTGAGAACGCCCTTAACGACGATTGTCTTATCCGCTGATTTACTGGAATGTTATAGCACGATCTGGTCGGATGAGAAAAAACTCAAGCACGTTCAGCAAATCCAAGCGGCTGCTCTAGAAATCACCAAGCTGATTGAGAGCGAACAATTTACGGAAACCCTCCGAAAAGTAGCCAGTAAAATTCACTAAGTATTCTAACCAATTGTCCGCCTCTTCTATCTCCTTTTGTTGCCTAGAAATTGACCGCGTTTGTTGAAAACCGTTGGTCTAAAATCCCCATAAACCGGGAAGAAACCGAAGCGATCGCCCCGATGATGCCTGTCGCACCCAGGACTCGACTCCTGGCGACCCGCATCATTAGGGCGCTCTCCACGGTGAAACGGCGATCGCATAAAAAAAACCCCCAAATGGGGGCAAATCTCATCAACCAGGAGGGATAACATCCCGATTAGAACAAATACAGAATGGTAAACAGCACAATCCAGACCACATCAACAAAGTGCCAGTATAATTCTGCGGCTTCTGGCCCAAAATGACTCTCACCGGAATAATGACCCGCCTTCAAAGATTTCCATAAGACTGCCAAAATCAACAGCAACCCAAAGGTCACGTGCAATCCGTGAAAGCCCGTCAGCACATAAAACGTGCTGGTAAAGATATTATCCGCCAGACCAAAGCCGGTATGAAAATATTCATACAACTGGCCCACGAGGAACACCGCCCCCATGAGTGCCGTTAGCCCGAACCAAAATCTCAGACCCTTGACATCATTTTTCTTAATCGCCGCATTGCCGCGATTCATCACAAAACTGCTGGAAATCAGGATAATGGTATTCACCCCGGGCAGCAACAGTTCCATTTCTGGAGTTCCTTCCGGCGGCCAATCCGGGGTCACCGAGCGAAACGTGAGATAAGCGGCGAATAATCCCAAGAAAATCATCGACTCCGCCACCAGAAACATGATGATGCCAAAAATTCGATGATCCGGATGGTCACCGTGGTGACTGCCGTGGGTTCCCGCCCCATGTTCAGCTTGTATAGCCGCGTTGCTGGTATCAATTGTCCCTTGCATAAGCGATCGCCTGTTGTAGAGTTTACGAATTGAGTCTGGGATGACTGGGGTCGGGGTTGACCCGACCCCAAAAAACGCAGTGGCGCGGTTTAGGAAACCGTCGGTCCCCCGGATAGCATGGGAGTATTCGATTGGGAATCCGGCATTTGGACATTCGGATTGCGATCGCCCATACCGTAATCATAAGGCCCCGTCAAGCGCACAGGTTCCCCAATAAAATTCTCCACCGGCGGAGGGGAAGCGGTTTGCCACTCCATCGTTAACGCATCCCAGGGATTGCCCGATGCTTTCGCACCTCCAATCCAACTCCACACCGCATTGATAATCAACGGGAAGGTCGAAACTGCCAGGATATAAGACCCCACCGTACAAATTAAATTGACCGTGGCAAATTTGGGGTCATACTCCGCCACCCGGCGCGGCATCCCTTGCAGTCCGAGATAATGCATCGGCAGGAAGCAGAGGTTAAACCCAATGAAGGTTAAGACAAAATGCAATTTGCCCAGAAATTCGTTCATCATCCGTCCCGTCATTTTCGGGAACCAGTGATAAATCCCCGCATACAGACCGAAGACGCTGCCGCCAAACAGCACATAATGCAAGTGGGCGACAATGAAATAGGTATCGTGAACGTGAATATCAAAGGGGACCGAGGCGATCATAATCCCACTCAGGCCGCCAATCACGAACATGGAGACAAACCCCAACCCGAACAGCATGGCGCTGTTGAGGCGAATTTTGCCTCCCCAAACTGTGGCTAACCAGCTAAACACTTTAATGCCTGTGGGAACGGCGATAATCATGGTTGCCACCATGAAGAACATCCGTAACCAACCGGGGGTACCACTGGTGAACATATGGTGCGCCCAGACAATTAAGCCTAGAAAGCTAATTGCCATACTGGAATAGGCGATCGCCTGATAGCCAAAAATTGGCTTGCGGGCGTGCACCGGCAAAATATCAGAAATCATCCCAAAAATGGGCAGAATCATGATATAAACCGCCGGGTGGGAATAGAACCAGAACATATGCTGGTAAACCACCGGGTCCCCACCGCCCATTGGATTGAAAAAGGCAGTTCCGGCAATCAAGTCAAATGCCAACAGAATTAATGCCCCCGCTAACACCGGCGTTGAGATTAAAATCAAAGCCGAAGCTGCCAGCATTGCCCAGCAGAATAAGGGCATATCATTTAATCCCATTCCCGGCATCCGCATTTTCAGGATGGTGGTCAAAAAGTTGATCCCGCCCAAAATGGAGGAGGTTCCCAGGATGAGAACGCTCAAAATCCAGATAAATTCGCCTGCTTTTTCCCCAGTGGTACTTAACGGGGGATAGGAGGTCCAACCGGCACCGGCGGCACCGACGAAGAAGCTAGATAATAGCAGGATTCCGCCGGGGGGGATCAGCCAAAAGGCGATCGCATTCAACCGGGGAAACGCCATATCCCGCGCCCCAATCATCAGGGGAATCAGGTAGTTGCCAAAGGCCCCGGTCCCCGCAGGCACGATCCACAGAAAAATCATGACTGTGGCATGGATCGTAAACAGACCGTTATAGAGTTCGCGGCTGACAAAATCCGAGTCGGGAGTTGCCAGTTCCGTCCGAACAGCGGTAGCTAATGCACCACCAATCAGATAGAAAATGAAGGTGCAGACCAGGTATTGAATCCCGATCACCTTATGGTCCGTACTAAAGCTAAAGTATTCTCGCCAAGGGGTCTGTCCACCAGCTTCTACAGCCAGGGTTTCCCCGAGGTTATCGGTTTCGGGTTCAGTTACTTGTGCCATAAATCAATTGTTATTACTGATGCGTCTGTCTTCACTGCTTCAGGAAGATCCAGGGTGATGGGTTCTAAGAAATCACCCGTTTAAATCGAGCGATCGCCCAAATGGTGTTCGGCATGGAGTTGATTGAGGGTCTCTCCATCAATCCCCATCTCAGCGGCCAAAGGTTGCAGATAGTCCGTTTCCGATAAGTCTGCCGGATTCAATGCCACAGTTTCCAGTCCCTCAGATTGCGCCACAATCTGACTCTGTAACCAAGCTTGGAAATCTTCTTCCGACTGCACAATCACCCGGGTTTTCATCCCGCCATGATAGGACCCACAGAGTTCAGCGCAAACCACGGAGTATTCCCCGACGACTTGGGGAACGAAGCGCAACTCGCTGTCTCGTCCGGGGATGGCGTCTTGTTTCAGTCGAAATTCCGGAATCCACAGGGAGTGGATCACATCACTGGCGCTAATCGTCAGTTCCACCTCTTTTCCTGCCGGGAGATGTAATTCTCCAGAGGTCACCCCACTGTTGGGATAGGTGAAAATCCAGGCAAACTGGAGTCCGAGGACATTGACACTGACAAAGGGCTCTTGGCCTTGGGTGCGCGGTGAAGCGCCCACCCCGAGGGCCACCAGTTTACCCGGTGCTTTGCTGGGGGCCATACCCGGTTCATCCGAGGGTAAGGAGGCGGCGATCGCCGCCCCAGCCTGGTGTTTATGGGCAACATGAGACTCATGGGAAGCCATTGGGTCTAAGCCCCCCATTGAGTTGTAAATTTCAAAACTGTAGACCCCGATCCCCATGATGATGATGGCCGGGATCGCAGTCCAGAGAATTTCTAGGGGAACGTTGCCATGAATGGGTGGCCCATCGGTATTGTCATTGGCCCGTTTTCTAAATTTGAAAATGGAAATCACGATGATCCCTTGCACAATCAGGAAGAGACCTGTGGAAATGGTCATCATCGTGTTAAATAGTGCATCAATCCGGGGCGCTTCTTCTGAGGCGGCAACGGGCATGAGACTATGATTCTGGCCGACCCACAAGCTCACCAGGGTGATGGTGATGCCTGCGATCATCGTCCAAATAGCACTGGGTACTTTCAACTTCAACCTCCTTGATGAGAAATTTTGCCGCAGTCGGCGACTCCGAGTGCTGTCTTGCAACAGTTTTTTATGACTCCATTTGCTAAGTTAGCAATTTTTCGGGTCCTCTGTATCGGTTGTGGGTATATTCCGTCCCTCAATTTGTCATAGGGAGGGGATAAATCAGGGGTTTTTTGGGGAAGGGTTCGTTGATGGTCGGGGGATTGCATTGTTGTTATTGGTGAATAGTCGTCTTGCACAATTCTGGATTGATCCCCCTTTCCCCCCCTGATTATCCCCCTCCCGTCCCCCTTCCCAAGGGGGAGGCCAGAGGAATAAATGTTTACTTGCAGGGGGGCTTAAGAGAATTTTGCCAGAAGTCTAATGTTTGTTTTTGGCAGTGAACGGGGATGACGGTTGAAACCGTCACTACGAACGGGGATGATGATTTCAAGCATCACTAAACTTTTTGCATAAATCTCTTAAGCCCCCCT
>CAYUEH010000258.1:0-7657 GCA_964442465.1 uncultured Laspinema sp.
ATTGTCGCCCAACGGCGATTAGACTTTTTTGCTTATACCTTGCAGATTCCCGGAATAGATGATGATGATGTTGCCCATACCCAATGGCAATCCTTGGAACTCCTACAAGAAATGGGGTTTAAAGTCAATCCCAATCGCACCTTATGTCAATCCCTAGAAGCAGTTAAATCCTATTATAATGAGTGGGATATCAAACGGAAAGATTTGCCTTATATGACTGATGGGGTGGTGGTAAAAATTAATCCCATTCCCCTGCAAAAACAACTGGGATTTACTCAAAAATTCCCCCGATGGGCAGTCGCACTCAAATATCCCGCAGAAGAAGCCCCGACGCAAATTGCAGCAGTAACCGTGCAAGTTGGACGGACGGGGGCTTTAACTCCTGTGGCGGAATTAACCCCTGTGCAATTAGCGGGAACCACCGTCTCTCGCGCTTCTTTACATAATAGCGATCGCCTCGCTGAATTAGATTTGCATATCGGTGATACGGCGATCGTCAGAAAAGCCGGAGAAATCATCCCCGAAGTCGTCCGGATTCTGTCAGAATTACGCCCGAAAGATGCTCACCGCTTCCAAATGCCCACTCACTGTCCCGAATGCGGACAACCTGTGGTTAAACCCGCCTCGGAATCTGTCACCCGCTGTATCAATTTGTCTTGTCCCGCAATTTTGCGCGGTGCTCTCATTCATTGGGGGAGTCGGGATGCTTTAGATATTAACGGATTGGGAGAAAAGCTAGTCCAGCAATTCGTCGATCGCCAATTAGTCAATTCTGTGGCAGAACTCTATGAACTGGATGTGGAAACCTTAGCGCAATTAGACCGATTTGGCAAGAAATCTGCTCAGAAATTAGTCGAGGCGATCGCTCAATCCACCCAAAAACCTTGGTCCCGCGTCCTCTATGGATTAGGCATTCGTCATGTCGGCAAGGTGAATGCGGAATTATTAACCGAAAAATTCCCCACCATTGACCAATTAGCTGCCGCATCTGCCGCCCAAATTGAAAGCGTTTATGGGATTGGGGCAGAAATTGCTAATTCCGTCGCTGATTGGTTCCAAGTCCCGGCAAATCAAACCTTAATTGACCGACTCAAATCTGCTGGTTTACAATTTGCTGCCACTCCAGTTTCGGAAAAACCGGCGAGTCAATCTGCTGCTATTTTTGCCGGTAAAACTTTTGTGATTACGGGAACGCTTCCCACTCTCAAACGCGATGAAGCCAAAGCCTTAATTCAGAATGCCGGAGGAAAAGTCACCGGGTCAGTGAGTGCCAAAACCGATTACTTACTCTTGGGGGAAGATGCTGGATCTAAGTTGAAAAAAGCTCAAGAATTAGGCATTAAACAACTCTCGGAAGCCGAGTTACTGGATTTATTAGGGTAGTCTAAAAAATAGAATATTCTAGGAGAGATCCCCCCAACCCCCCTTAAAAAGGGGGGCTTTAGAAATATAGATTAGCCTGCGTAGGCAGGCTTCGTCCGTATAGCCCCACCATGCATGGGTGTGGGTTTTTGTCAACTTTCTGAAGCCGAGTTACTGGAGTTATTGGGGTAGTCTAAAACATAGAATCTTCTAGGAGAGATCCCCCCAACCCCCCTTAAAAAGGGGGGCTTTAGAAATATAGATTAGCCTGCGTAGGCAGGCTTTGTCCGCAAGTGTCCCACCATGCATGGGTGTGGGTTTTTGTTGCATAATAGAAGAGTGACATCTTTTTTCCATTCCTTAAATCAACGTAATGAGTTTAGAAAATCAACCCACTCCCCTGCCGACTAAACAACCAATGAAACTCCATGAGAGTTCTGGGCGTTGGCGGTTGGGGTTGGGTCTGTCCCTGGTGACGGTGTTCTTATGGGGAGTGCTACCCATCGCCCTGAAAATAACCGTTCAAGCCCTTGATGTTTACACCGTGACTTGGTTTCGGTTTTCCTTGTCTTTTGGGATATTAGTCTGCATTTTAGGGATGCGGCAGCAACTTCCCTCCCTGGAAAAACTGCGCGGAATTTCCTGGAAATTACTGGGGATTGCTACAGGCTTTTTGGCGGTGAATTATGGACTGTATTTACAAGGATTGGCCCAAACTTCTCCTGCCAATGCTCAAGTGTTTATTCAGTTAGCGCCGGTGTTAATGGGATTAGGGGCGATCGCCATTTTTAAGGAACGCTATACCCTGCGCCAATGGGCCGGATTGGGCATTTTAACCCTGGGGTTTGTGGTGTTTTTTCACGAACAATTACAAACCGTTCTATCTGCCCCCCGCACTTATTTAATCGGCAATATCACTCTGGTAATTGCCGCAGCAGCTTGGGCGGTTTATGCTCTGGCTCAAAAACAACTTTTACAACAGTTGACCTCTTCTAATATCATGCTGTTGTTATATGGAATTTGCGCCCTATTATTCATGCCTTTTTCTAGCCCTGGCAACCTATTCACCCTGACTCCATTAGAGTGGGGAATGTTGATTTTCTGTGGATTAAATACGGTGGTAGCTTATGGCGCTTTTGCGGAATCTTTAGCCCATTGGGATGCTTCTAAAGTCAGTGCAATTCTGGCGACCACGCCGATTGTAACGTTAGTGTCAGTCTGGGTAATTTCTCTGGGAATTCCCCTGCCGATCGCCCCGGAACAGTTAACGGTTTTAGCGGTAATTGGCGCAATGTTAGTGGTGAGTGGGTCAGTGGCGATCGCCTTGGGAAAACGCCCTCATTCCCCTAGAAAATCGGGCCAATTCTCGCAAAAATCTGGATGATCCTATCAGGGTTTTAAAAGCCCTAATTTTTAGCCCGGACTGACGCAATATAGCCGTTCCCAGACTCACCCTCACCCCGAGCCCATCTTGGGAGAGGGGTTCGGGGTGAGGGTGAGTCTTCCACAACGGCACCTCATGATTGCTATAGAGAGGCGAGAAAGCAAATCGCCTCTACATTTAGGGGGGATTTTTACATTTGTGTAAATCCAGGTTGGTTGACAGCCTTTATAAATGTTGAATCATCGTCAAAGCGGAAGCTGCTGCATTTTTTGAAGCCATCGGATCCGGGATCTCTAGTGGTAAGGACTCCGGAAACTCTCGGGCGGCAGTATCTCGGGCGAGAGCTTGTTTGAGGAAGAGTTGGGCGCGGATTTTTTCCGGGGAATTTTGAGCGTGATTCAACTGTTCCTGGGCTTTTTCTAACTCGGCGTGAGCTATTTCGGGGTCAATGCGATCGCCCCGTTCGGCATCATTGACTAAAACCGTGACAATATCCCCTTCAATTTCGGCAAATCCTGACTTGACAAAAATCGGAATCCAAGTGTTTTGATAGCGGATTCTCATGACTCCGACTTTAATAAAGGTAACCAGGGCTACATGACCCGATAAAATCCCAATTTGACCTGTAGTTGTAGGCAAAATCACCTCGGAACTGGGAGCATTCCAGATGGTTTTTGAGGGAGTGATGACATTAACGTTCAAAATCATAGGAGTTGGAAGGTTATTATTGTTGATGAACAGATGATTTCAACGTTTGTGGGTGTCAACGGCGATATTATAACGCTTTTCTGTGCGGGCGGGGGAATCCAGTCTGGCCCGAAAATGTCTACTCCATTCCCAGCAGCAGGGAGTGGTCCGGGTCGGGGTCAACTTCAAATTTTGGCCCAGGAGTCCCTCTTTGTCCTGCGTTGGGGGGGATCATTCAATTGAAGTGGGGACATCCACTTTGACAAGGAGATCCGGTGGCGTCTCTTGATCGGCCTGGATAGATCAGACGAGGCGATCGCCATTTCTACCCAGGGAGCGCCTTTCAATGAGGTGAATCAGGGAACTCTAAAAAATAAAATCTCCAAAACGTTCGTAGTGACGGATCAACGGAGTCGCACCGTCAATGTAGGGGTGCAAGCATTTACTCCGACAGATATCTTCCTTTCGGTTGAACCGTTGGATGATTTATATTTTGCCATCCCCTAATGTCTGCATGGATAACCTATTTCAGGTTTAAACATTCAGTCTAAACGCGCCTAATTTAGGTCAATCTATATTGTGAATTGCAAGTCAACCCTTGAAAAACTTTGGTAAGTGTTAATAATTATGAATATTAATGATTGCTAGTTAATAATTTCACCCCAAGAGTTGAACGCAGTCCTGGGGAGAAAGGGGGGAAATAGCCCTATAGCGTTTCCCACCGTAGGAGTCCAGGAAACGCCCTAGGATCAAAGGAACAATCAGGGGCGGAGGGATTACTTAGGGAAAATTGCCATGAACTGCTCCATCAAATTTTCTCCGTAATTACCCTTAAACTTGGCGGTTTCATCTGTTTAACTGGCAAAACTCTCCTGATACTTTAGATAGATTTTATTCCGATAAATTACCAAAACGATGCGATTTTAGTTTACTATTGAAGCATAGGTTATCTTTCTGGAGGAGTGACAAAAATGGAGTAGATACTCGCTGGTAAATCTTGAGAATAGCCCCAGGATTGAACGGTCTGGGAGAATTGTAAGCCCTCAACTTAAAGGGGCGATCGCATTTCAGCGAAGCTGGAACAGTCAAGACATTTGATTCGGAGACCTCTTGGGGAGGCGGGTTCATTGACCGCAAAATTTTACTCAAAATTGCCGCAAGGAACCCCCAGATTAACAATAGATGCTTTTTGATGTGGCTGACTCATCATGAATCCAATTCATACCCTTACAATAAACTGCTATGAGAATTTTACTGGTGGAGGATGACGAACCGATCGCGCTCGCACTGGTCACGACATTGAAACACCAAAACCATGTAGTAGATGTGGCGACAGATGGGCGATTAGGCTTAGAATTAGCCGAAGCCTGTGACTATGACCTGCTGTTGCTGGATGTCATGCTCCCGAAACTAGATGGAATTAGCTTATGCCGGAAGTTACGCAGTTCAGGCTATCAAATGCCCATCCTGTTGCTCACGGCGAAAGACAGCACAGAAGATAAAGTTAAAGGACTCGATGCCGGGGCGGATGATTATCTCGTCAAACCCTTTGACTTACCGGAACTCACCGCCCGTATTCGGGCCTTATTACGCCGGGGAACGGCGCCTTTACCCCCGGTCTTAGAGTGGGGACCTTTACAACTGAATCCGAGTAACTGTGATGTGACCTATAACGACCAACCCGTCACCTTGACGCCGACGGAATATCGCCTGTTGGAACTGTTTATGAGAAACAGTACCCGGGTTTATAGTCGCAGTGCAATTCTGGATCATTTATGGTCCTTTGATGAACCCCCCTCGGAAGATACCATTAGAGCCCATATCAAAGGGTTACGCCAAAAACTTAAATCCAGTGGTGCTCCGGCAGATGCGATCGAAACGGTCTATGGGTTGGGGTATCGACTCAAACCCCTTCAGGAGGACAAATTGGTGCAACCGCCGAGCATCCTGATGGCAGGGTTGCCGGACGAGTTGGGATTTTGGTTGCAACAGCGCCTGGGAAATGCAGTGGTCCGGGTGACCCATACCGGCGAAGATACCCGAACGGAATTGCGCGATCGCCATTGGTCCTTGGTCATTTTAGATCAACATTTGCGTCATCCCTCCCCGGCAGAACTCCTCAAACAAATCAGCAAAAAAGGGCAATCCGTCCCCCCAATTCCAGTGATTTACTGTGGCGTCAAAGGGGTAGAACCCGACCCGATCGCCCCCTCGGGCAAAGGTCGAAAACCGAAAGAACCGGGGAATCGCTCAACCACAAAACAGCAAACGGCAACCCTAGAACGGGTCACCTCCTTTCTCTATCACCCCCTGGATGGGGAGGAACTCGCTCGTGAAGTGGCTAAACTCCTGAAGTTGACCTTATCAGACCCCCAAACCCACGGGAAACAGGACCCGACCATTGTCGCGGCCATTGGTAAAGTCTGGGAACGGTTCAAAGACCGGATTGCGGCCCGAGTAACGGCGATCGAGCAGGCAAACCAGGCCCTGGAATCTGGGGAACTGCCCCCAGAACTGCACGCTACGGCAAAACAGGAAGCGCACAAATTGGCGGGGTCTTTAGGGACCTTTGGGTTGACGGAAGGTTCGGTGATTGCGCGGCGCGTGGAACAGTTGTTGCAGAGTCCCACCCTGGATGCCAGCCAATCTGGGAATCTCACGGAATTAGTTCAGGCCCTGCGATCGCAGATCGACCAAGCGCCCATGGAGAGCGATCGCCGGGAGGGAAGTCCCCTCAACGATCTGCCGGTGCTGCTGATGATTGAGGGGGACCAAGAACTCTCCCACCAGATTGGCGTTGAGGTCAAAGGGTGGGGAATCAAGGTGGTCAATAGTGACTCGATCGCCTCCGCCCGAACTGCGATCGCCGATCTCCGTCCCGATGCCGTCTTATTAGATTTATCCACCCAAGACACCCTCACCATCAACCCCAACAATAAAGAAGAAGCACTAACCTTACTCTCGGAACTCGCCAATGGATTCCCCCCTCTCCCCGTTCTCGTCGTCACCGACCAAAGTCGGGTAGAAGACCGCTTAGAAGTCGCTCGACTCGGAGGCCGTGCTTTCTTACCAAAACCTGTGAGACCCGCTCAAATCATCGAAGCCGTATTGCAGGTTTTGCAGGGCGTTCAGACCACGGAAGCTAAAATCATGGTCGTGGATGATGACCCGCAAATCCTTTCCTTGGTCAAACATTTCCTGGAACCTTGGGGCATGAAAACCGTTGCCCTCTCTAGCGCCCAGAGCTTCTGGGAAACCCTAGAACTGTCATCCCCGGATTTGCTGATTCTCGACATCGAATTACCCCACCTCAACGGCATTGAACTCTGTCAGGTCGTTCGCAACGATCCGCGATGGAACAGTCTGCCGGTCTTATTTCTGACCGCTCACACAGGTCCGGATATCGTCCATCAAGTGTTTGCTGCCGGTGCTGATGATTATATTAGTAAACCCATCGTTGGCCCGGAACTGGTCACCCGCATCCTCAACCGTCTCGAACGCATTCAGTTACTGCGAAATATGGCAGAAACCGACCCCTTAACCGGGGTCGCGAACCGGCGCAAATCCATCACGGAATTCGACAAGTTCCTACACCTGTGCCAACTCCATGAACAACCGATGTGTCTGGCCATGTTAGACCTCGATCGCTTTAAACAAGTCAACGATATCCACGGTCATGCAATGGGAGATGCCGTGCTCCGGCAATTTGGCAAGCTCTTACTTCGCACTTTCCGAAGTGAGGATATCGTTGCTCGTTGGGGTGGGGAAGAATTTGTGGTGGGAATGTATGGCCTGAACAAGGAGGCCGGGGCCAAACGCCTCAATGAGTTACTCCAAGTCCTCCATGAGGAACCCTTGGTGATTGGGGAGCAGCGTTTATACCTGACCTTTAGTGGGGGGGTGGCTCAGTATCCCGAAGATGGACAAACAGTCGATGCCTTGTATCGCTGTGCCGATCGCGCACTGTATCAAGCCAAGACTGCCGGTCGCGATCGCATCATCGCTTCTCATCATCAAACCCAACCCGGTTAATCGCACTCCCCAATTCCCGCCACAAAAAACGGGCGGAGGTTCAAACCCCCGCCCGTTCTTTATAGCGGTTCTCATCTCTATAAGGTAGAACCCTCACCCCAAACCCCTCTCCCATCTTGGGAGAGGGGCTTTGAATTGTACCTGATGAGTTGAGCAATTGTAGGCCCTTCGACTCTTCGACTTCGCTCAGAG
>CAYUEH010000259.1:0-7653 GCA_964442465.1 uncultured Laspinema sp.
CAGGCGCTTCAGCCGCCAATCGTGCGTGTCACGGCTGAAGCCGTGACACGAAAGCAACGACTGAAGTCGTTACTACGAACATCTCCCCCACATCCTCCCCATCCTCCCCATCCTCCCTATCCTCCAAATAAACAAGCTATCCAGTATCAAAAATTGAACTGGATAGCCTATTTAGAGAGTGAAACACTCAAGTGGATTTGATATTCTCTAGGGCAGCGTCCACCGATGGCTGCAAAGAGAGAAACTGCTCTAATCGAACCAGTTTGACCGTTTGGGTCACCCGGGGATTGCTGACAATTTGCAAGGTACCTTCAGCAGTTTGAGCTTTTTTTACCAATTGCACCAGCGCACCTAAACCCGAACTGTCAACAAAATCTATTTTGGATAAATCCAAAATAATGTTCGTGGGACCCTCGTCAATACACTGACTGATAGCCTTCCGAAAGGTCGCTTCCGAAAAGGCATCGAGTAAGCCAGTGAGACGGAAGAGTTGGTAATCGTTCCCGACTTCGCGCGTGCCTCTTAGGCTAACGGTCAGGGTTAATGGCTCAGGAATAACGCCCTCCTAGCTGCATACTGATACATTTACGCGACATTTGTCCGGCGATTGCTGGACAATGCAGCGATGGCACTATCACCCTTTCAGGTGACAGCGGCGGTATCCCGCAAAGCTTTTAGAAAGATTCCAAAAGCGAAAGATGGTTTAAGGTCGATGAGGATGATTAGACTCGTACCCTCTTAGACTCAAGAATCCACTTGACCTCGGCAACCAAGCGCTTAAGTCTCAAAGGTAGGTAGAAAAGTCTAAGGGAAGGCGCGAGTGGCTGCTCCATGTTCAGATCTTGTCGGATATTATACCCGATTGCCGGGAATGCCGGGGAAATCTGGGATTAAATCCTTACTCCTCAAATCGACGCTCAATTGTAAAGGCTTTCTCGCCTTTTGTCAATGAGCAGCGCCTTTAGATTTTTTAGATTGTAATCGCTCCGATTGCGGATTGACAAGGAATTTTACGCTGAATTACCCAGTTTTAAATTGAGCGTCCTTCTAACTGGCAGTTTTCGAGGCAGTGCGAGCTTCGCCCATGGACTCAACAAACCGTTTGAAGATATAGTCCGCATCATGGGGACCCGGACTTGCTTCGGGGTGGTATTGGACGGAAAACACCGGCAGAGATTTGTGTCGCAATCCAGCAATGGTGCGATCGTTCAAATTCAGATGGGTAATTTCCACCTCGCTGCTTAAAGAATCGTCACTCAAGGCAAAGCTGTGATTTTGGCTGGTAATTTCGACTTGACCTGTTAACCCTGCCGGTTGATTTAACCCGCGATGCCCAAATTTGAGCTTAAAGGTATCCGAACCGAGGGAGAGTCCCAAAATCTGGTGTCCTAAACAAATCCCAAACATGGGTTTTTCAGAACTCAGCAATTGTTTGGTGGTTTCAACCCCTTGGAGCACCGCCGCCGGATCTCCGGGTCCATTGGAGAGAAAAATCCCATCGGGATTGTGCTTGAGGATTTCCTCAGCAGAAGTGTTGGCGGGAACGACGATCACGCGACATCCATAACTGGCCAAACGGCGTAGGATATTGCGCTTAATCCCAAAATCTAGGGCAACGACGGTGAATGTTTCGCCGTTCATGCCTTGAGCTTGGGGGCTGAATTCCCAATGGGGGTCGGTAGTTTCGGTCCATTCGTAAACCGTTGAGGTCGAGACTTCCGGGACGAGGTTTAAGCCCTTCATGGAGGGGGCCGCTTGCACTTGGGCTAATAATTCGGCGGGGTCGAGGATTTCGGTAGAAATTCCCCCATTCATGGCTCCCACAATGCGAATTTTGCGGGTGAGTGCCCGGGTATCGATGCCGTAAATCCCAGGAATATTGTTTTGGGTCAGGTAGTCGGGTAGGGACTGGGTTGAGCGCCAGTTGCTGGGGCGCTTGCAGATATTCCGGGCGATCGCGCCTCGGACTTGGGGACGTTGGGATTCTTCATCGTGGGGATTCACCCCGGTATTGCCTAATTCGGGATAGGTGAACGTCACGATCTGGCCGCAGTAGCTGGGATCTGTCAATACCTCTTGATACCCTGTCATGCCGGTATTGAAAACCACTTCACCAATGGTCGTGCCAGTGGCTCCAAAGGACCAACCGCGATAGGACGTTCCATCTGCCAGTACGAGCAAGGCAGGGCGATCGGCAGAAAGAGACATAGAAACCTCACTAGCTTCAGGGGTCATTTTTCGGCAGTCAAGGGTGAGGGGTCCATTAGTCTATGAGGGACCCAGCCGTTTGACTTCCGCAACATCCCATTATTCCATGAGTTGCTTTTTTAGCGCGTATCCCTTTGCCCTAATGTAAAGAAGCGATCGCAACTCCCTGGCCTGAATTCCATCAGCTACGTTCTCTGACTTAAGTTGGATTCCCCGGTGAATTTCCCCTCGGCTTCAGGGTCTGTCAATGTCTGGCGGCAGTGCTTTCGCTTTCCTGAATCAACGGGGCATAATAGACATAACCCCAATTGACTCATCGACACCGGAGGCTGGGCATTGCCCCACTCTTCGCTGATGGGATGCCCCGGATTTAGCCTTTCCCCCCTTTCCATTCCTGCCCTATCTGCCCAGAGGAAAACGTTACATGAAAAAAATTCTCTCTACCCTGTTTGCTGTGACCAGTCTAGGATTGATGGGGTCTACTGCCCTTGCTCAGGAGCATCCCGGTTGTTTCTTCATTGATCGCAACGGTAACCTCATTGATTTAGGCAACCTCTGCCCCAATGTCACGACAGATGTCCCAGCAGGGGAGATGTCCGGCGTCTTTCAAATCCCCATTAAACGTCGTCAGGGCGGCATTCCCGTGGTAGATGTGATCTTCAATGACACCGAAAAATTCGAGATGCTTTTTGATACGGGGGCGAGTGCCACCTTAATCACCCCCACGATGGCCACCAGTTTAAATGTAGTCCCCTTCGATAAAGCTCGAATTGCCACTGCGAGTTCCTCCGAGGTCGAAGTCGATGTCGGACGGGTTTCTAAAATTCAAGTGGGAGATGCGATTCTCGAAGAACTCCTGGTCACGATCGCCCCCCCAGAGGTTGAAGGGGGTCTCCAAGGCATGGGTCTCTTAGGACAAAACTTTTTTGGTAGTTACGATATCACCATTAAGGAAAATATCATTGAATTACGCACTCGCGCCGCTGCGAGTCAAAACTAAGGCTTGACTGAAACTAGACCCCAGCTAGGACGCTGGTACAGTTTTAGACCCCAAAGACTAGAAACGGGGTTTCTCGCCCAGATTTGCTACTAATTCCGACGAGTTTTCTGAAGAAACCCAGTTTCTAACCCCCTGCTGTCTTACTGCTTCAGAAATGCTACCAATTGCTCTACTTTGGTCCAGGCGGCACCGGAGGCAAGAATCTCTTTAGCTAAGGCGATGCCCTTAATATGCTCCCCCACGGGGATAATACCGCTGACTTGTAAGGCTAACGCAGCATTTAAGGCGACTACATCCTGTTGCGCTTGAGTCCCTCCGCCTTGGAGGACTGACTGCAAAATCTGGGCATTTTCTGCCACATCCCCGCCTCGCAATGCCCCAGTGGGTGCGGGTTCCAGTCCGAGTTCTGCCGGGGTTATGGCACTGCGTTGGACCTCTCCATTGGCAAGGATGGCTAAATCACTAGCATCGGCTAATCCCGCTTCATCAAGTTTTTCCCGTCCATGCACCACAATGGCTAATTCGGTCCCCAATTGTCGTAACGCATGGGCGATCGGCACCACTAAGTTAGGGTCACAGACGCCAATCACCTGTCCAGTGGGCCGCACGGGATTAACCAGAGGGCCCAATAAATTAAAGACGGTGCGGACTTTTAAGGTGCGGCGTAGGGGGGCCACTGCTTTCATGGCGGGATGCCAACCGGGTGCAAACAAAAAGGTGATTCCCACTTCATCTAAAGCGGCGATCGCCTGACTACCCGGTGCATTCAAATTCACACCCAAGGCTTCCAACACATCGGCAGAACCCACCTTACTCGATGCCGATCGATTTCCATGTTTGGCCACTTTCACCCCGCCTGCTGCGGCGACAAAGGCAACACAGGTGGAAATATTAAAGGTGGAAGCCCCATCGCCTCCGGTGCCACAGGTATCGATCGCCTGTTTGCGCGTTTCTCCATTTGCGCCGGTTTCCATATAAGCAGACTGGGATTGCAATACTTTTGCCATCCCTGCCAGTTCCTCTGCGGAGACACTTTTGCTTTGCAGGGCGGCTAAAATGGCCCCGGATAACACTGGGGGGATTTCTTCCTTCAGCCATCCATACATGAGTTGACTAGCTTGATCTACCGTCAGGGATTGGTGATCGAGCAATTGTTGCAATAAATCGGACCAGTTGGTGTCTAAGGGGGTTTTGACGGGGGTTTGTGCTGTTGCCGATGGAGAATCAGTCATAGTTAAATTTGGAGTGCAGGGCAAGCAGTTAGGGATGCTGCTGATTTAAACCAATCGATTTTACCGCGTGAAGTAGGCGCTGAGGAGAGTTTTGGATTGGGTTTTCACAAGAGGGTCTGGGTTGAAGGTTGAGATGTGGCTGGGTTAGGATTGTCTTGTGGTTAAGATTGGCCTTTCAATTGGGGAAAATTTATGTCAGCAGTTTATCGATTCAATGCTAATAAAATTGATCGTGGTTTTTTAGACAAAATTAAAGAAAAATTTGCCGGTAAAAATATAAAAATAATCGTTTCTGAACTCGATGAGACTGAATATTTATTAAGTTCAGAAGCCAATATAGCGGTTCCCGGACTGATGAGGTACTTTTCAAAGCCCCTCTCCCCCCCCCTTTCAAAGGGGGGTAGGGGGGATGGAGAGGGGTTTGGGGCCGCCATCGCTGTACCATACACAGATGAGAAACGCTATAAGGGAACTCCAAACAATAAACTCTTCAAAATCTTTTAGAAGAGATCCCCCCAACCCCCCTTAATAAGGGGGGCTTGAATAATTCTAGCCAACTTCTAATGCAGAATTTTTTTTGTGCAAACCCCTTATAGCAATTCCCGGACTGATGAGGTACAATTCAAAGCCCCTCGGATGTTCACAGGCCGCCGCCGGTTTGGGGCCGCCATCGCTGTACCCAACACAGATTCCAAGCGCTATAGCGGTTCCCGGACTGATGAGGTACTTTTCAAAGCCCCTCTCCCGTTCTGGGAGAGGGGTTTGGGGTGAGGGTCTGTACCTTATGGAGATGAGAAGCGCTATAAAGTTAAATTAATCACTGCTATAGAAAACATTAAAAACCGTCAAAATCTAATTGAGGTGAGTTTAGAAGATTTGCTCTCAGCAGGAGAATCATGAGGGTTTTGGGACGAGAGTCTCCTCTAGGAACGGTAGAGTTTCCAGGTTAAGGCTTAAAATGAGGGATGTTCAGTACCTGGGGTGACTTGATGGATCGGCGTGACTGGCTGAATATTGCTGAATATGTTTCTCTGGCTGGTGTAGTGGCGGGGTCAGTGGTGGCGGCTATTTCTGGGCAGATAATTTATGCGGCAGTGCCGGTGACGGTTTCTTTGGGGTTGAATTTGGTGAATCGACGACGAGTGATGAGGCGATCGCCCGTGGGGGTGGAGGAAATGAAAATTGCCCCAGAAGCGATGAAAGCAACGATCGCCCAAGAGATGGAGCCAGTGGTAGCGGCAGTGCGACAACTGCGATCGCGCTCAACTGAGTTGGAGCAATCTCTCGTAGTGCTGAAAACCCAGGTACAGCGCCTGCGGGGTGAGTTTCAAGCGCGCCCAGAATTGGAACAGGTGGAAAGTTTGGCGGAAGTGATTATGGCGCTACAACAGTGTTTGGAGGGAATGCCTGCGGGGAAACCGGGACAAATTCCGATCGCGGAACTGGAGAGAGAAATTGTCCAGGCGATCGCTCGAATCCCTTCTATAGTGGAAGTAGAGGTGCAACAACAGTTGCAGAAACTCGGCGAACTTCCACCGAAGCACAACCCCTAATCAGAACGTTAATCCCGTAAAGAATCCATCGATTGATCATGACTCATTCCATTGCCGCTCCTCCCACTACAAGAGCGATCGAAGTATTTTCTGGTATTCAAGGCGAAGGATTGAATGTGGGGACTCGTCAAATTTTCATTCGCTTTGGCGGATGCGATTTGCGCTGCAACTATTGCGATAGCGCCCATACTTGGACGGCACCGGATACCTGCCGGATTGAAAAAACTCCTGGCGATCGCGATTTTGAAATTCACTCCAACCCCGTCCCCCTGCCGCTGTTTCTGGACTGGATCGATCGCCAAAATCACCCGGGTTTACATGACAGCATCAGTTTAACCGGCGGTGAACCCTTACTCCATACCCCCTTTTTGGAGGAATTTCTGCCTCCACTCAAACAACGAACCGGGTTACCGCTGTATTTGGAAACCGGGGGTCATCGTCCCCAACAGTTGCAGAGGATTTTGCCGCATTTGGATCTGGTGGGAATGGATATTAAATTGCCGAGTGTCAGTGGGGAAACCCATTGGCAAGCGCATCAGGAATTTTTGAGTCTCTGTTGTGCTGCCGGAGTGGAGGTGTTTGTAAAAATTATTATTTCCGATGACACCTTAGAGGCGGAGTTGGAACAGGCGGCGCAATTAGTGGCGGGGGTTAATCCCCTGGTGACGGTGTTTTTGCAACCTGTGACGCCCCTGAGTGCAGGAGAAATGGCAAACTTTGGCGATCGCCCCACCCACACCATAAAATCACCAGCACCCACAAAGGTGCTGGCGTGGCAAGGGATAATGAAACGGTGGCTGCAACCCGTGCGAGTGGTCCCACAAACCCATAAAATGTTGGGTCAGTTGTAGTGGGGTGCGGTGGGGGTTAGTACACGCTTTCCGTATTTGTCGTTGTTTCCCGCGCCGCCTTAACCTTCGCTTTAGCTTTGGCAGCACTGCGTTTGAGGGCTTGCAACCGGGCTTCGTATTTGCTACGCTGCCGTTTTTTCGGGGTGAGTTCGACGAGGGTTTTTAGGGCGCTGCCGAGACTTTTGTAAGCGTTGGGGAGAGAATAGCCAAAGCGCGTCGCAAGGGCGATCGCCTTTTCATCTGCCTCCATTGCTTCTTTTAAGGTGCGATCTCCATTGTTTTTCTGATAGAGTCGGTATCCCGCCACCCCGCACAGAGACAGTGCCAACAACAGCAACAATCCATCCTGTACCCACAGTTCTCCCACTGCGCCACCTAACCCGATCGCCAGCGCCGCCATTTCCCATCCCTCTTTAGAAATGGTGTCGTTTTGGATGCGTGCTACTTCATGCCAAAACAGCAAATTGCGCTGATCCAGGGCGAGTTGTTCCCACTTCACTAGGTCAATTTGGACTTCCACCTGATCGCTGCCGATTTCTTCCGTGCGAACCAAGGGTGGATTCACTTCGATCGCTTTTTCCACCATGACCCAGCTTTGCAATTCCGGCGGCAGTAAGCCTTTTAGCCGTCGGAGTTCTATCATGTCAGCTTTTGTCGTAGTATATGAGGTCATTGCTCAAGCCGCTGAAATTTTGACACAAAAAACAGTTTATCTACTTGGATTGTAGCGATTTTTAGGCCATAAGCACCACTCCCCTCCCCCGGGATTCGGTTTCCTGGGGCATCCATACCCCTCCAAAGGGTCTCCA
>CAYUEH010000260.1:0-7650 GCA_964442465.1 uncultured Laspinema sp.
CATGAGTGTTCGTTGTCGGTTATTTAAGTCTAGCTTGGTCTTAAAGCTCTTCACTGATTTTTTTCACTTTTCAACAATCTTTTTGTTTGGGTGACCTCACGCTACAATAAAGACTAGCAGAAAACAACGGAGATGGTGAACTCCGCGATTTTTGCGGCTTCGGTCATCCTGAACTTACTCATAACCTTATGATAGCATAAAAAATGAGTAAATTTAAACAACTTTGGTTAGAAATTTAAACTCTGTCTCCAGCCCTTCGGGGCTATTCCAATCCTCCCTGGCAGTAGCTTCCTCTGCTTTCTCAAAACCATGAACCCCGAGCCAACCCCTAACTCGTCCAACCCTAACCCTAGAGACAACTCCTCCTCAGTTAACCCTTCAGAACGAGGAAACAATTCCGTTTCTCCCGAACCACTGAGAGGGACCGTCGGAAATGCCACCCCAGAACGCGATCGCACTGCGAGGAACAACGGTGTCAGCGCAGAACCCATGACCCCATCGGAGGCATTATCAGAGTTGGATGAATACCAACAGAACATAGGGAAGACACAACCTTCGATGATCACCTTACCCCCCTTGGAGGACAACCCCAGATCTAGCCCTGGGGGAGTTTTAGTTTTAGCAGCGATCGCCATCATGGTCTTCGGTTTGGCGATCGATAATATCTTACTCGGGTTCGCCGGTGCCGTCGCCACCTTTGCGATTTCCCTGCGAATCATCTGGCCCAACTGGAGTCGGATTTGGGTCCAGTTGGTCCCTAACCCTTGGCGGGCGGTGGTGATTGCTTTTGTGGGACTGCTGACGGGGATCATCGGCCTGCTGATGCTCAGTGGCTCCAATCAGGAACCGGGAAGCCGGAATATCCAGATTAATTGGGAGGCGATCGGGGCGGTTGGGGAAATCGTCGGTGCGTTGGGTCAAATCTTGATTGCCATTATCGCCGTCTATGTGGCATGGCGACAGTATGTGATTTCCAAAGAACTGACCATTCAGCAAAACCGGATTACCCAACAGCAAACCATTGATACCTTCTTTCAAGGGGTATCTGACTTAGCCTTAAATGCAGAAGGATTACTAGAAGACTGGCCTCAAGAACGGGCGATCGCCGAAGGAAGAACTGCCGCGATTCTCGCTAGTGTCGATAGTGAAGGGAAATCCAAAATTATCCGATTTCTCTCCCAGTCTAGGCTCTTGACCCCTTTAATGCGCGATCGCCATCTCGGTCGTCCCATCCTCGATGGGGACGGAGGCTATGCAGAAGACCGGGTTGATGGGGTTCGCGTTATCGCCTTGGGCGTCATGTTAGCCGGTTCTGACCTCTCCGGCACCGATCTGCGTTGGACCGAATTAAGCGAAGCCAATCTCGTTCGTGCCGATCTCCAGAAGTGCGATTTGGTCAAAGCCAATCTCTCCCGGGCTATTTTATATGAAGCCAACCTTTCCGGTGCCGACATCAATTCGACCCGATTCTTCTACGGACCTGTAGAAACCGCTTCCCCCCGCAGTCGGACTAAACGGCCTAATTATCAAACCGGGGAACATACTGGCGCCGTCGTCGAGAATGCAAATTTCTCTAAAGTCGAGCGGATGTCTGAGAGTCAACGCTATTATATCTGTGCCTGGGGCGGTTCCAAAACCCGAGCAACAGTCCCGGGGGGGTGCGAAGGTATTCCGAATCTCTTAGGGCGATAATCATCCCTCATCCCCCCAACCCCTTCTCCCAATCTGGGAGAAGGGGAGCCGGAACCCTCATCCCCCAACCCCTTCTCCCAAGCTGGGAGAAGGGGAGCCGGAACCCTCATCCCCCAACCCCTTCTCCCAATCTGGGAGAAGGGGAGCCGGAGTTAAAGATTCAAAGTCCCTCTCCCCCTGAGCTAAGTCGAAGGGTTGGGAGAGGGATTTAGGGTGAGGGTCCCGAATTCAAAAATTTAAAAATAATCCGAGGGCAAAATCCCCCGTTTTTTCCGCGCTTGCATCGCTTTTTCTAAGAGGTCTAATAGTCCCGGGGCTTCTTCCTGTAAGGTTAACAGCAGCCGTTCTCCAATATCTTCATCCCCCGGGTCTTTCCCGGTTTCCATGACGGTTTTTAGCCGAGGCATGGCAATATCATCCACAATTTGAATTAATCCACTCAAACACCGATTAAATTGTCTCTCGGTCAACTGGGAATCTTCTAAGGGAAATTCAATAATGGCTCGGATTTCTCCATCGGTCGGGTCATATTCCCATTGCAGCATTTTTGTTTCCCAGGAAATGCATAACATCGTCTGGAGAATTGATTCTTTGTAAGGATGATCGCTAATTCCTGATAAGACTTTTGGCGCAAACAATTTGAAAAATTCTCCATCTTCATCGAGTTGAATCACGATGGGGAAACTTTCTAGGTTTTCTGCTTGGACGCCGGTGATAATCCGATGATGTTCGGGATCAACCTCATATTGCCAAGCCCGATTGTCAAGATAATCGGCGATTTGTTGGAGACTCGCGCCCATATTAACTCCCTTTGATTGCAGATTGGAATGGTGACGGTTATCTATTTATCTATTCTATGAGCATCAAAAAAGACAAACCCGAGAGTTCCTCTTTTATCCTAACCGGAACTGGGGGATGATGATCGGGCGATCGCTACCTTGTCTCCGGTTCCAGTTACTACCCCTTCAAAGATGAGGTTGAAACTCTTCCTCCAAGGCGATCGTCTTTCCGGTTTCCGCAGCAATCCGGGCAGCATCAGCAACTTTCAGGGTATAAAGACTGGCCCTGGGGTCAATATATAACGGGGTTCCCTGGGTTAAATGCTCCAAAACCATCTGGGTATCTTTGGCAAATAACCCCCGTCGGGTCCCGACTTCCAGGGGGGTAATCTCACCGTCGCGCACCAGTTGCCCCCGATCGCCATCAAATATCAAGGTTCCCTGACTTCCATGGACTTCTAATTTTCGTTCGCTGGCTGAAAAGATTTCTCCTTTGCCATAGAGGACTTGAGCGATCGCCCCGTTGGTAAACCTTAACTGCGCGCTACATAAACAAGCCCCAAAATACTCCGGTTCTGTAGGCACCTCCCAAAACTGGCTTTGACAGCTTACCGTGGCGACTTTACCCAAAACATCGGTCAGGCGATGCAGCCGAGAGAGGGCCGCAGTCAAGGGAAACCCCAATAATTCTCGGTTATAGCTCCACTTGCGCCCAACCAACCGTTGGGGATTAAGGGTACTGTAGCGAGCATAGGCGACCTCTCCCAGTTCGTTCCAAGACTGTTTTAGGGCCTGATGAACTCCCCCCAACAGTTCAATATGTTCTACATGAAGTAGCCGTTGCTTTGCGTTGGCTAAGGCAATCAGGTCCTCAGCTTCGGCGGGATCCAGACAGAGGGGATATTCAACGACGACGTGACAATCCGCTAACAGGGCCGCCCGAATGATGGCACCGCGATCGCGATTGATATTGCAAACAATCACTAAATCCAGGTCCCCCCTAGCAATTAAGTCTTGCCAGGAGTTCATGGCGGTGCTCCGATGGATTTGGGCAAATTCTTCGGTTTTTTCTGGGATATGTCCTGCCACCGCTACTAAGCGCGATCGCTCATCCTCTTGTAAGGTTTGCCCTCGGAGTTTTGCGACAAAACCTGTGCCCACAAGACCCACCCGGATCGGAAGTTGGGGGATGGGGACCAAGGAGGGCGATCGGTTCTTACTGGGACTAGAGGATGTCGTCACGGTCTTCGTTTGCTTGCTTCAATAGAATCGATACTACTCTAACTTCTGCCCGGTGGATACCCGACCTAACTTTGGGGTGGGGCCTTCTTTAGGTATAAGTAATCAGGATTAAATTAGAAATTTTTATAATAAATTTTGTTGGGATAAAGGAGCCACAGGGTGTTGCAACCTTTGATTTTTCCCCTAATATCAGAGAAAGGCTGATCCTACCCGCAGACTGGCGCGTTAATCAAGGCGTGACCTCTGCATTAGCAAAACTTATAAGCCTGTCGATTATCTGGAGAAGATCACTAAATGGCAACTTACAAAGTCACCTTAATCAACGAAGCTGAAGGTCTCAATACAACCATTGACGTGGAGGATGATACCTACATTCTCGATGCTGCGGAAGAACAAGGTCTCGACCTGCCCTATTCTTGCCGTGCTGGTGCTTGCTCTACCTGTGCAGGCAAAATTACCTCCGGTACCGTTGATCAGTCTGACCAGTCTTTCTTAGATGATGAGCAAATTGAAGCCGGTTATGTCTTAACCTGCGTGGCTTACCCCAGTTCTGACTGTACGATTCTGACTCATCAAGAGGAAGAACTCTACTAAGGGAACTCCCCACCTGAAAATTTTCCCATTTTCAAGAAGTAGGGGCGCACCGTTTGTGGTGCGCCCCTATTGTTGTTCTGAGCCAAAACCGGGCGGGGGATAAATCTGTCGGGCGCTTCGAGAAGCGCCCCTACAGGCTATAAGATTTAAACCCCTGCTGGGTTTTGCTACAGTCAGTCAGTTTCACCCCCCTGTAGGGGCGCTTCGAGAAGCGCCGGACAAACGAGGGTTTCAACCCCTGTCTCTTGTTACTAAGGGATCTGGCCAAAAGATAATGTCCTCAGAAACCTGTTGAATTTCGGTGCCAGGATAGTAGAACTTGAGAATGCGATCGCTGGTCCATCCTAATTTAGCGAGTCGATGGGAACCACTTTGGCTCAATCCCACCCCATGTCCAAATCCGCCTCCGACAAAGACATACCCCTTAAAACTTTTATCCTCTCCATACATCCGTTCTAGGTAAAAGAATGTACTTAACGGGGCCCAAAATGCTCGGAGGATTTCATCTTTCACCAGTCTGACGGACCCCTGGTCTGTGGTGACATTGACGGCGATCGCCCGACCGGCATTGCTTCTTTCCACCACTTCCACCGTCTGAATGGTCTGGAAATTGGCCTGGGGATGCTGCTTCTCTTGCAGATAACTCTTCAGATCTTTGTTCATTTGCGCCAAGCTGCTGACTTCGCGCCACCGAAACACATCCCACCCTTCTTCGTTAAACCCTTTGTCCAGGGTAATAAACCTGCGGAAGTTCTGCTCGTTGTCTAAACTGTAGCGGGATAAGTCCCAGACGTTGCTTACGGAGTCGAGAACGGCGGTCAAATACGGGCGATCGGCCCCATCCCACATATCCTGGAAAGGGGCAGTGATCCCCCCGGTGGTGGAGGAATAGAGGGCGTCGATTAATTCGTTGTTGTAAGTCAGCACTTTCCCGGCAGTGGCGGCGATCGCGCGATCGGAGCGATCCCAAGTCTCGCCCACTCCTTTATAAACCTGGCACTCGGTACTGGCACATAACTCATAATTATCGATCGCAAATCGTCGCAAATTCCGCAGCACATAAGTTCGAGCAATAATCGCCTGCGCTTCGACTGCGGCATAAGGGGCATCTGCTCCAATTTCATGGGGGACGACTCCCCGTAAATAGTCCTCCATCAGGACCTGATTAACCAGGGTAAAGCTACCGTAGGCATTGGGTTGAATTCGCAAGGTCCCTGGATACAGCATGGGGTTGCGGTCCTCTTTTTCTCGGCTGACTCGAATCCGATCGCTCCCTGCGGAAATCTTTAGGCGATCGCGATTATAGCGGAACCCTTCAAATACCCAACTCGGTTGGGGTTTCTGCTGGAGAATCTCCGTATCCAAAAAGGCGGTTTCATATCCCTCCGCTTGCAGATTTTGCAGCAATAACCGGCGCAATAACGGGGTCCCATAGACCTCGCGCTGGGCCCAGACTTGCCAGCGTCCCGGATGGGCAATTTCTACCTCAATCCCCTTGTTTCGCCATTCCTCGGCATTCTGTTCCGCATTCTCGAAACTGCGATGGGTACTCAATACCAGCCGTTCTTCTAGGATGGGCTCGGCTAGGGGTTTCATGACAATTTCTAGCTGGAGCTCGTTCACTTCCTGGGTTTGCGGTGTCCCATCACCCCCCTCAAAATGGACATAGAGGCGATCGCCTTCTAAGGCTTTCAGAATTAGCTTATCCGTCGGTTTGCTGCCAAAGCGCTGCACCACCCCAATCTCCAGTTCTCGATTCTGCACTTGATTGGCGCGGACCACTTCCCCAGGAACGATCCAGAAGCACAGGACCGTCACCACCACCCCAGATATCCGCCCTAACCATTGGCGTCCCATCGGTTTGGCGGTTGGAGTGACCGATGTCGGTTTCAGTCCGCCTCTACCTGGACTGGGTGCCAAGGATAGGCGATCGCTGACAATTTGGGAATGGACCCCCGGATTCTGTTCTTGATATGCTGTTGATTTCACCGTTCGATACCCGTTTGTTTGGTTTAAATATCTGCTCTAAACGCTCGACAATGGCCTAATTTTCCTCCCACTGCAAGCATTTCACTCCCTTAACCTCTCAGTGGGCGATCGCCCTGGAAGGCGATCGTTAAATTTATCCCCTCTATTCTGTTCAAAATCCCCACCAACTTTCAACCCATTTCCCCCCCATCCTCCCCATCTCCCCCATCCCCCCCATCCTCCCCAATCTCCTTGTTGCAACTCATACTCATTCCGACTATGATATAAGAAAGCCACCAAAAACCCAGAAATCACAACTATGAGAGTCGAAGAAATCCCGATCGCCAAGATTCGGCGTCCCTTACCGCGCCAGAATGACTTACAAAAAGTAGAGACGCTGATGGCGTCCATCCAAGAAATCGGATTACTAGAACCAATTGACGTGCTAGAAGTAGAAGGGGAATATTATGGCTTTTCGGGTTGTCATCGCTATGAGGCTTGTCAACGCCTAGGCCATAAAACCATTCGCTGTAACGTGCGTCGTGCTCCGCGATCGGTGCTAAAAATGCACCTAGCCTGAGTCGATACTGCCGATAGAGCCGGTACAGTATTCCATAAATGGGACAGTTATCGAGTTTTTGGACCTTTCTTGGTTCCCAAGCCAGCAGGAGGTTGTCAAGAAACCCGCTTTCTCACCCATACTGTACCGATGCTCTAGTCATCCCGTTAACAATATACTCGTTCTAAAGGAGACCGAATCATGGGAAAAGATAAAAACAAAGATAAAGACAAAGACAAAGACAAAGACACCATCTCAAAAATCAATACTGGCATTAATGCAGAAGACCGGCAAGCAATCGCTGATGGATTATCGCGACTCCTGGCCGATACTTACACCCTCTACTTAAAAACCCATAATTTCCATTGGAACGTCACCGGGCCCATGTTCCAGACCTTGCACTTGATGTTTGAAACACAATACACCGAATTGGCCTTAGCTGTGGATATGATCGCCGAGCGGATTCGGGCCTTGGGATATCCAGCACCCGCGACTTACAGCGAGTTTAGTCAATTAAGCTCCATTGAAGAAACCCTCGGCGTTCCGAAGGCGAAAGAGATGATTCAGTTGTTAGTAGAAGGACAAGAAGCCGTAGTGCGGACTGCTCGTTCTGTTTTCCCCACCGTTGACGCAGCAAACGATGAACCCACCGCTGATTTATTAACCCAACGGATGCAGATTCATGAAAAAACCGCTTGGATGTTAAGAAGTCTGCTGGAAGAATAAAGCATCGGTTAAATCTCGCTAACCCGAACTCAGAAATTGAGTTTTGAGGGGAGTGGGGGATAACGACTGAAGTCGTTACTACAAACGGGG
>CAYUEH010000261.1:0-7617 GCA_964442465.1 uncultured Laspinema sp.
GCAAGGGGTTGAGTCTCAAAGAACTGGGGACCGGGTTCTTTGGGGGGTTCCTCTGCGGCATCCGGAGCACCCTCGGGGGTTCCGGATGGGGCGGCACCATCCACACCACCGGGAAGATTTGCCCCAGGAACGGGGAGTTCTAGGGGGGGTGGGGGGACGGGTTCGCCGCCCGGGGTGGGGGGTTCTGGAATGACCAAGGCTGCGTCTGGAGTCCCGGGTGCGGGGGGAGTAGCGGGGGCAGCAGCAGGGTCACCCTCTGAACTGGCGGGGGCTCCTGGAGTAGGCACCATTGCGGGGGCTTGCTCGACTGCCGGGGGTGGCGGAACATCCACGGGTTCTGGGGGTGGCGGGGGCGCTAAGGTCTCGATAATCACCGATCGCTGTTGTTGGTTGCCCTCTTCATCAGTAACTTGCAAAGTAATCGTTTCACTGCCCGGTTGTTGACTCACCGGATAGGGCATTCTCCCTTCCCGGGGCACTGTTCCCGGGGCGGGTAGCAGTTCAACTTTCATGGCGTTCCCCCCTTCTACCTTCCAGGAAATCATCAGGGAATTTTGTTGGGGATTGGCTTGTCGCACCAACTTCGGGGGTGCGGGTTGTCCATTAAAAGTAAACTCCACAATCCGGCTGGGAATCTTTTGAGCCAGAATTTTAATCGTATTGGTGCGGCGGGTTTCTAATGGTTCCGGTTGTCCTTTTTTGGGGATAACCGTTAAGTGAAAAATATAGTCTCCCGGTTGAATCGCATCGGTGGGAACATTGGCACAAATCACTGAACGATTGGCGGGGTTTTCTCCACACAATCCCCGCAACTCTTCCGGAATTCCATCGGCAAAGTTATAGCGCTTTTCCACACTTTTAACGGTGCCATCAGGACCCAACCCGACCAATCTAATTTCTTGAATCTGATCCGGATGAGAAAGCGCCCAATTTAACAGAATTCGATTACTCTGGGCGGAGGGTAAGAGTGCCGTTGGGGTCGATTCCGTGGGGTTAGCAGGAGTACCCGGGGACAACAGGCGCTGTTGGTAGACAGGTTGAGTAGAGGAAAATTCCTCAATTTTGGGTTCTGGAACGGGTAAAATCCGAATGGGATTAGTCCGGATGGTTTGGGTTTCGGCCTTGGGATTAATGGGAATAGCGGTTAGTTCAAATACATAATCCCCTGCCTCCCGGGCGTCAGTCCAAACATTGCGGCAAATCAGTTGTTCCCCTTGGGTACAAAACCGCTCCAAAGCATTCGGCAATCCCGGGGTAAACTCATAAATAAACGGTCCACTCCGGACCCTTCCATCGGGAGAGAATCCGACTACGGTGACGGTTTGGAGGTGATTGGGATTGGAAATGGTCCAATTGAGGCGGATTGCTTCATTATTCAGTTCTTGATAAGAATTGCTTTCTGGGGAAAATTGCATAACTTGTGCGCGCACTGGGGGACGAGTTAACAGCCACCAAATTAGAAAAATCAGGGCGGCAACACTGGCCGACATCAGGAGGACGATGGGTAAGAATTGCCACCAGGGACGGGGTTCCCAGAATAAAGAGGCTTGAAAGCGATCGTTAATTAAGGGGTATTGTTGGAGGTCTTCGAGTTCAATGCTGAAATTAATCATCCGCCCGAAGAAAGGCCGCCATCCCTTGGTGGGTTGGACCGAAACCCCGACAATAACGGAGGTGCCGGGTAAGAGTCGCACCACGGGAGGGGTAATGGTATAACTACAGATGTCCTCCTCATCGGTACTTTTGGCATGGATGGCAATCTCGCGGATGACATTACCCTGATTGGATAATTTCAGTTCAAACAGTCCGGCCTCGCGCTTAATTTTGGCAACGAGGGAGAGCAGTTCGACGGTGACCAGATGTAGGGGAGCAATCTGGAGGTAAACCACATCCAACAGGGCGAGGTTCGGATGGTTGGCGGAGTAAACCCGGACAGTGGGGGTATAAACTCCGGCCCAAGTATCGGGAGGGGGGCTGATAAACAGGAGGATTTGACCGACATCCCCGGGATTGAGTTCGAGCCCTTCCGAGGCGATCGCCATGCCTGCTTGCTGGAACCCTTCGGGATAGATGATGGTAAACCACCGGGATTCCAGGTCCGGACAGGTGAGAAAAAAGCGGTCTACCCGGTCCGAACGGTTATGAACCGTGACCTGGAGTTCCAGGGGTTGTCCCGGTGCTAAGAGGGCGGGGGAGACTGAACTGGTGGGGGGTTGCAGGGTAAAAGTAGGGTCACTGACGGTCCGCGCTTCTTGAATGAAGGGCATGACTTGCAGTCGCACCTTTTGGTCAATGGGGGTTTCTTCGGGGTAATGTTGAGGCGCATCAATGACCAGGGTATAGTCGTAGGTGCCGGGAATGGCATCCACGGGAATCTGCACCTGAAACACCACTTCACTGGCTTGTCCCGGACTTAAGGCGAGTCGTTCCCGAGGACAAACAAACCACTGATGAACAGGTTGGGAGGTTTCAGCGATGAACACATCAATGATGGCACTGACGGAACCTTGATTGCTGATGGTTGCGGTCAGTTCTAATACCTCGCCTGCGGTGACTAAGGCAACGCCTGCGGGATTGAGGATAATTCCAATCGGACGAATCATCGGGCGATCGCCATTATTCTCTTCAAATCCATTGACTATCTGCCCCGATTTGGGACTATAACCCTGCATTACCATTCATTCTGCTCCTTGAATCACAAACCACCAACCACAAACCACCAACGAAAATGACCAACCGCCAATGACCAATAACAAAGGACCAATGACCAACCCCCAATGACCAATGACAAACGACCAATGACAAATGACCAATCCCCCTTTAAGGCACATCACACCCCAAGTTCGGTAATCGGGGGTGGGATTCCACCTGGACCTCTTGTTGATCATCGCTACCGGCAGCAATCAGTAGATGGTCACCGACTTCTTTAATATCGACACTATTAAAGTTTTTATTTTTGACCCGAATAATTTGCTCTCCTTGGGGTTGAGCGCGACTGCCATCAATATTGAGCGGCCATAACATCACCCGGCCATCATCGCCACCACTGACGAGGTAACAGCCATCTTCACTCAACGCCACCGATCGCACGGGTTGGCCGTTGTGACCGTCCTCCCATTGTTCGATTCTTTGGCAATCTGCGTTCCCGGTCACACAGGGCTGCATATTCCATACAGTAATATACCCGTGAGTATCCGCAGTGGCGAGCAGGTTGGGATTGAACTCTGCGGTATCCATACTGTTAATATAAGCATCTTTTCCCCCTTCCCGGTACGGTACAACCGCTTCGGTATTCTCTTGCCAATTCCAGAGAATCAACTGATTTAACTGTCCCGCCACGGCTAAGGTGCGATCGTCATTCCCCACCAATTTCAGGGCATAAACGGCAAAGTTAAATTGTTTGAGATTCGGCACCCTTGCACCCAAGGTTGAATCAGCCCGTTCTAAGTCTCTCAAGTCCCATTGTAAGACCGACCCACTCCCATGACCACTAAATAACGAGCGAGAATCTTGGGTAAATTCTAAGGCAAATACCCGGTCATCTCTTTGATAAACAAAAGCGAGAAAGGGGTCCGGTCGGTGCTCGGTCAACTTCCACAATTGAATTTCCCCATTTTCTAATCCGGTTGCCACCCAATTATTGTTAACCGGGCGATACTGCACCACGCGGACTGCTTTTTCGGATGTAGGAGCGATTCGCGAATCGCCCCTACATCCAGGGGATTGGCAATTGCCTCGGTTTTGAAAGGGACGAGTCAGCCATTGCCAGAGTCGATTCCCTTGGTTAGGGAATCTCCGCATTTCTTGATTGACGATGGGATTAAAAAATCCGTTGATGTTCCATTCGATGATGGTTTGGTCATTGGAACCGCTAATCAGTCTTTCCCCCACCCCATTAAATTTCACGGTGTTGACGGGTTCATTATGTCCAAAAAAGGGATTTCTGGGATTCAGCCAGGATAACCACCAGAGGAGATAGAGGAGGAAGAGTCCGCCTAGGAGTTGTAACGCCAGGGGGAAGACGGGTTTAACGACTAATTCTAGGGTGTGACGTTCATTGCGGACATCCACCCGGCGATCGGACCAAACCCCGGTTAAATCTAGGATGATTTTACGGGGTCTGCCGAACCAAGGACGCTGTTTGCGCGCGTTTAACAGGAATTCGACCGTTTCTTCTGGGGCGATCGCACTGGTTTCCGGGACGAGGGTCAAGTCACATTCTGGAGAATTTTCTCCCGCGAGTTCTACGGTTGCTTCCTGGGGTAAATTGCTGGCATTTTTGGCTTCCAGGCTGTAGGTGACGGGGTGAGACTGCCAAAATTTCCAGTGGAGTTTGCTGGGGATTTGCTGCTGTTTGGGGGTGGCGGTCAACTCGACAAACCCCATTGGCATCACCTCAATGATACCGGAAACCTGAGAGGCAGGGCCATTATTATGGGTCGCTTCCAGGGTGAAGGGGTAGGCTTGACTGGGGGCCGTGGCACCAAAGGGGGCTTGATAGGTAAAGGTGGTTTCCACGGATTTACCCGGAGGCACTTGTAACCGGCGTTCCGTTGACAGAGGCAGCCATCTGGGGTCGATCGCCACTTCGGTGAGGAGGGTATTGCTCAAAAGTTGACCCGGGTTATAAACCCGCACGGGCACTTCGATGCGACTCCCGGGATTGATTTGAAATTGTTTGACCGGGAGTTCCAGTTGCAGGGGAATTAATCCTGTACCGCGTTCCACCACCAATCGGAGAATTTCCCTTGTTTCATCCGGGAGTTCCATGGAGAAGACACGGACCCGGACATTCATCATACCCACAAATCCCGGGACGGGGGTATCGAGAATCGAGACCTGAAACCGAGTGGCGGCACCGGGGGGTTTCTTGCTGCTGGCGGTGGGGGAGATGCTGTACCAGTCGGCATTGCGATCGGCAGCGGCACCGGCGGCGACGAGTTCGACTTGAAAGCTGGCAAAGCGATCGCTGCCATTCACCACGGTAACTTCAAACGATACCGGGACTCCACCGGGTTGAAAATGGAGTTCTTTCGTTGAGACAATCGTGTTAATTACTGTAGTTGCCATTATGATTGCTTTTGTCTCTAAATTAGTTAAATTACAAGCCAAATAACGTCGCCATGCGGTTGCGGATCCAGCCCAAGGGGTTTTGATTGAACCCCTCTTCATCATCTAATAAACCCATTTTTTGCAGCAGTTCTTTTCTCGATTCTAATTCGGCTTTGTGTTCATGCAAAGCTTGGGCAATTTGTTCGGCTAAATCTTTATAATTCCTTAAGAGTTTTTGCAACCCTTCGCGGTCCAGCACAAATAAAACCGTATCTTCTCGGGTTCGCACCGTCGCCGTCCGGGGAATTCCCAGGAGTAAGGAGAGTTCGCCAAAAAAGGTGCCAGCGCTCAAATTGGTGAGAAATTTATCAATTTTTTCCACAAAAATTTCCACCGACCCTTCCAGGATAATATAAAACGCATCTCCCGGCTCATCTTCCCGACAAACATATTCCCCGGGATATAAAATTTTGCGATATCCCATCTCAATTAACTGCTGAATTTCGCCATCGCTGAAACTGTGGAAATAAGAAACTTTTTTCAACAACTCTGCAATGTCTATTTTTTGAAATTCTTCGGCCTTACTGCGAGTCCGCTTAGATTGAATCAACAACTGGTGAAAGTACGTGCTGTCGCTCATTTGAGTTAACAGCATGGCTTTTTTTGCTTTATCTGTCTCGTTTTGCAGCAAGCTTAATTTGTCTTTAAATCCTTGCTCACGCGCATAGATTTTGTTGGCCATATCTTGAAAAATTCGCGCCAATTGACCCACTTCATCGGACCGTTTAATCACATCGGTTAAACCATTGGGGTCAAACTTGCCGAGTTCGATATCTTGGGCGGTGGCACTGAGTCGTAAGATGGGTTGAATCAACCACTTGGCGATCGCAATTCCCAACAGAGTCGCCGCCACCAATGCGGCTAATGAAAGAACAACCGTATTGCGAGTATTTTCATAGATATACCCCATGAAATCTGATTCCGGGACGATCGCCACGATTAGCCAGTCCAAACCCCGGCCATCTTGAATGGGATTTACCGCAACCAGTTGCATTTTCCCATCCAGGGAAAATTTAAAATTCTCCGCAGTCTGAATACTATCGAGGTTGTTATACCGTGCTAATAATTCTCGTGCAGTACCTTGAATGGCCGGATTGATACTGTCCACTGCTAACAGTCGGTTGGGATTTTCAGGAGAGTCGATTTGTCCGGCCTCCCCTTCAACGAGCAGATTCTCCACTACCGAACTTGCCACAATGGTTCCTGAGCGTTCTACAATAAAAGCAGCCCCGGCGGGAGAAATTTCTAAATTGTTTAAGAAGTCGCTCAATTGACCCAAGGAAATATTAATAGCAAACACCCCTTGTAAGGTCCCACTGGCTTGATAAACCGGCGCAACGGCTGTAATTCCCAGGACATCTTGGGACTGAAACTTATAGATAGGACTCCAGGTAGTTTGACCGAGGGTTTTGGCCGTCTGATACCAGGGTCGCACGCGCGGATCGTACTCCCCAACGCTGATTTCGCCGACCCGATTTCCCTGATTATCGAGTTCATAAGTCTGGCGGGGAGAACCCGACTCCTGCTGACGAATCCGCAGCACTCTTTTGCCATCATCTATGACGTTAATTCCAATAAACTCTCCGGCTTCATTTCCGTAATAAGAATAGATAATGGAATCATCCCATAGCATTTGATGCCAAAAGTAGCGTTCTAATTGTTCAAAGTTTTCTACATTTAAGTTGCCACTCCGAATGGCAGCTAAGGTTAATTCATGAAAAACCTGGGGTTGCTTCATATAGGTAGCGACTTCGGACTCAATGCGATCGCTGACTTCTTCACTTAATTTGCGAACTAGCATCTCAACGGACTGCTGTCCACTCCGAAAGGAGAGCCATCCGGTCACTCCGACGGCAACAAAAATTGGAAAAACGATTAGTGCAGGTATAATTTTGCGGATTGAAACCATCTTTTTTCCCCTGAGCCAGTCTAGTTAAATTTTGTCATTGGTCCTTTGTCATTGGTCCTTTGTCATTGGTCCTTTGTCACTTGACCCATAACCAATGACCAGTGACATAAGACCAATGACATAAGACCAAAATCCTGTATCAAATCGAATCAGGTAGGGTTGTTGCTGCTTCTTCTTTCGCTTTTTGTAATTGGGTGAGTTTCCGGCGAGTGCGGGCATAATGTAAAATATTAATCCCCATTTCCTGCGCTGTCCGAATCGTTTCTCTCCCTAACGAAAGCTTTTCATCTAATCCCCAAGCAGCAGATAAATTTCCAATGAAAATGACAATTCCTCCCCCCGCTAAGATTTTTAAAGCTTGTCCGTTGACAGTGGGTAAGGCTGAAAAGAGAAACGGTTGAGTTCTCAGGGGGTGATTCCGGCTGAGGGTATCTAGGTCTTCTAAGGGGATTCCTAAGTCGTGGGCAAATTTTTTAAAAGCAGAAGAGAGAGTATTAATTTCTTCGCTCAAGGCCCTTTTAATGGAGATTAACTCTTCTGCTAAGGAGTTTTTAATTTCTAGGTGATTCGCCAGATATTCATCCCGAGAACCGGCA
>CAYUEH010000262.1:0-7605 GCA_964442465.1 uncultured Laspinema sp.
AGAACAATCCCCCGTTGGCTGGGATATCGTTCATAAAAGGTTTCATTTACAAGATTCACATAAAACTGATAGGAAATCCCCAACTCCTCTCGGCGATCGCGCAGGGCTTCTTTGCGCTTAAATTCCTCCGGGGAATAACGGGCAGAAAATTCTACTAAATCCGGAGCAACATCTTCAAATAAATCCGGTTTCTCAGCAAAACCGGGGGGTTGCATCGGATTATATTTCACCCACTGTCTGCCTCCCCACCAACCGGCACTCCCGGCACCCACAACTAACATCATCACCAATAACAGCGTCCCCCACCAAGGGAGTCCCCCGAATCGAGACTGCGGAATTCCGGTAACGGCAGCAGTCCCGGTCATTTCGGCCCCCGATGCCGTCCAAGGAGATAACGGCCCCGAATTGACATTTTTAGCTGTGGAGAGGCTCTCCGGGGGGATTTCCGTGGGAAATACGGTCCCGGGTGGGACAGAATTGGGTCCGGTCGGGGGGGCCGGGGGTTGAGATGGAGGGCCTAGAGTGCCTGTGGATTGGACTTGGGCGATCGCCTGTAAAACCTCCGTGGCGCTTTGGAAGCGATCGCCCACCCGACGGGCCAACATTTTTTTCAGGACCAGTTGCAAACCCGGTGGCATCTCCCCAAGACCATCCTTTCCCCAATTCAACTCCTGGGGGTCAAAAAATGGCTGGGGTTCTTCCCCGGTCAACAACACCAAAACCGTCACCCCCAGGGCATATAAATCGCTGTGGGGATACACCTGTCCCAACATCATCTGTTCTTCCGGTGCATATCCCACCTTACCCAGACGGGTGGCAACCGGCATGGGAGGGCGGGTAACCGGGGGGTTCATGACTTGGGACTCCACCTGGGCCGCCACTTGCTTGACCCCCCCAAAATCAATCAAAACCGGCAACTGATCTAAATTCCTGAAAATCAGATTATCCGGAGAAATATCCCGATGAATCACCTGGCGCGAGTGGATGTAGTCCAACACAGGTAACAGTTGTTGTAGGAACTGCCTCACCTCGGCAACGGTAAATTTCTGACCTTGCTGACGGCGTTGGGAGAGTAATGTCCGGTAGTTTTGCCCCTCGACATAATCTTGGACCAAAAACAACCGACTGCGACCCTTAACGGGCGATCGGCACAGTTCCCGGAATTTGGGAATCTGCCGGTGTTGGAGTTGATAGAGAACACCGGCTTCCCGAGCGAACAGTTCCTCCGCCTTTTGCTGGGCGTAAGTGCCTTGAACCTTGGGGGCAAATTCTTTGAGCACGCACCGTTCGTTAAAACGATTGATATCTTCAGCCAAATAAGTGCGTCCGAAGCCCCCATGACCGAGTTCTCGCACCAGTCGGTAGCGATCGCCCACAATGGTTCCCGCAGAAATGGCTCCTATTGAGATTCCCTCTGTGCCTAGCACCTTTAACGGTTCGCCACAGGAGTGGCAAAAGCGACTTCCGGGGAAATTATCATGTCCTTTACTGCAAAAGAGGGGCTTCATCTGGGTTTCGCTCTCCCACAGGGGGTCCATATTGCTATAACAATTCACCCTTGATTGTACAAAGTGTTTCCTTCTAGAAGCTACCCAGATTCGATTCTTTTTTAGACTTGTCCCCTCATCTTTACTCCGGTCCCCTTTATCCTCCGGGAGGGCATTGACAAGAAGGAACGGATATGCAATTTAAACTCCGTGGGGTGACATTTTGTGCCAGCAGGGTATAGGCGGCGTTGGAATCTAGAGGTTTGGAGAACAAATACCCCTGTCCAAATTCGCAGTTCAGGTTTTGTAACTGTTCCAATTGGGCGATGGTTTCGATGCCTTCGGAAATGGTTGTCAGATGGGTATGTTGCGCTAAAATCACGATGGCTTCAACAATGGCTAACCCCTTGGGATTGCGGCTCATTTGGTTAATAAAAGAGCGGTCAATTTTCAAAGTATCGATGGGAAACTGATGCAGCCGACTCAGGGAAGAATATCCCGTCCCAAAATCATCGATCGCCAACTGAAATCCCATGACCTTGAGCTGGTTGAGAATGGTCACTAAAGCCGGGGTTTCCTTTAAAGAAGTTTCCGTAATTTCCAGCTTAATCGAGGCGGCATCCACTCCGACTTCTTGCAAAATTCGATCCATCCGCTCGACCATCCCCAATTGTTCTAGCTGCTTCCCAGAGAGATTAATACTCATCGTCAAGTCGCGATAATAAGGAAATCGCAATTGCCACTCCCGTAACTGGCAGCAAGCGGCCTGAAAAATCCACCAACTCATCGAAGTAATTAGGCCGGTTTGTTCAGCAATGGGAATAAATTCAGCAGGAGAAACCAACCCGCGTTGGGGATGATTCCACCGGACTAATGCCTCAAATCCGACAATTTCTCCATTAATCAGAGAGACAATCGGCTGGTAGTGCAAGCAAAATTCTTCTTGCTCAATGGCAAGGCGTAAATCCTTTTCCACTTGGAGGATTGCCAGCGATCGGTCTTGCATTTTGCGATCGAACGCCACATAGCGATCGCGACCTCGACTCTTGGCATAATACAACGCTTCATCCGCAGCAGCAATCAGTTCATCGGGGCTGGTATCCAGTCGCGGGATCAGAGTAGCAATCCCTTGACTCAGACTGACAATTTCTCGGACCGTAGAACTCCGATGTTCCAGATTCGCTTCTTCCACCGCCTGTTGAATTTCTTCCGCCACGCGGACCGCCCCCGGTACATCCGTTGCCGGTAACACCACCACAAATTCTTCCCCACCATAGCGGGCCACTAAATCCCCTTGACGTTTCACCACGGAAGCGATGGCCTGGGCAATTTTCTTAAGACATTCATCCCCAGCTTGATGTCCGTAAGTATCGTTATACCGTTTAAAAAAGTCTACATCAATCAAAATTACAGATAGGGGGGATTGCGATCGCATTAATCGCTTCCATTCCTGTGCCAACACCACATCAAAAATGCGCCGATTGGCAATCTGAGTTAATCCGTCGGTGGTTGCTAACTTTTCCAGTTCCGCATTGGCAATCCTCAATTGTCGATACAACAAGGATTGTTGGATCGCCGCTTCGTGAAGCCCTTCATTCGCTTCAGATAACTCCTGAGAGCGGTCTAATAATGCCTGCTGTAACCAATAGCGATCGGTAATATCATCAATCACCCACAGCCGACCCGGAACATTGCGAATCCGAGTCGCCGTAATGGATATACTCAACACTTTACGTTCGGGTTGTGTAAAGACCCACTGCCAATTCCGAATCTCCGTCCCCGGTTCTTGGAACAGTTTGGCCGCTTGGGCGCCGAGGGCTTCCTGATTATCCGCTTTTGCTCGCAGCTTGGCCATTGCCAGGGCGATTTCTAAGGGTTTAACCTCTCCATGCTGCAAATCTAGCTGTTGCGCTGCACTCGGATTCAACCAACTTTGTTCTCCCTGATCATCAACAAAAATCACCCCTTGGGGAATCGTTTCCAGAATCGCCCCCAGGCGGATCGTCGTCCGTTCCAGTCGCCAAGTTGTGTCTTGAAACTGGAGTAACATTCGCAGTTCCCCACGCAGGGATTCCAGACAGCGTTTCAGATCCGGCGTCAGGGTAACGTTGCGAGACCAAATGATTAAAATGCCCCCGCAAAGGCCCTCCACCCCCTCCCTCACTGGCGGTTGCAAGGGCAAAACCGCCAAAGACTTTGTACCCGCAGCGATTAAACTGCGAATTGCCCCGGGTTGGTGGGGATAGTCCTGATAATACAAACAGCGATTCAAGGCGACTGCCTCGGCAAATAATTGGGGAGAGGTGAATTTGTCCGCTAACAGCTTTTCAGGCAGACAGACGACCGCCTCAGCGGTAACTTCATCCACTTGTCGCAAGGCGATCGCCGCATCTGCATTCACCAGGGTCATCAGCAAGCTCAAGGTCTGATTCAAAACCCTTTCCGGTGTCCCTAGCCCTTGATCCTCAGCCAATTGGAGTTGCATCGATTGCAACCCTGAGTGCCACTCCACCTGGCGCAAAAATTTTCCCAGTTCTACTCCCAGAAACGCCACCCCCGCCAAGGCTACACCATAGCTATAACCAAATACCCCCTCACCGAGTTGAAGGTCTAACCGGGACAGTAAAGTGATTCCCATGATTGAGACTGGAACAATCAACATCGGGCGGAAAATTCCTACCATCACGAGGGTCAAGGCGACGGGCCAAACCGGGGTCCATCGGAGTACCCATCCCACCAGCAACAGGACCAGAATCGACTCAAAAATTCTGGGTGCAAACCGAGGCAAGCGGTCTGGACGCAGTTGTTCGGGTTGTTCCGGTTGAGAAAACTGAGTCAACTGAGTCAACTGAGTCAACTTAGAAAACTTAGAAAACTGAGTAAACCGAGTCAATTGGACAAACATGATGCGATCGCCGTCGATACGGTCTCTGGTGTACTTAAGTGGGGGAAGTGTCCCTCTGACTTGATGGGAATCAGTCTGCTATGCGCGATTTTTTCAGACAGGTACTCCCCGACTACTGCCGGTACTGCCGGATCATGGGTGGACTGGAGAATCACTGTGGGAACTTGCAAGCGCCATAAGTCCCCCCTGTGGTCCGACTGAAAAATCGTTTTGGCAATGCTTAATGCAATATCCGGTCGCATCGCTAAGAGGTTTTGGGCAAAATTGATTGCCAGTTCCGGTTTGTCCCGGTTCCCCATCATCAATTCCGCAAACCCACTGGCCCAAGCATGATAATTTGAGGACATCGCCCCATACACGCCATCGAGGTCCGCTTGGTTAAATCCCCCCACATATCCCCCATCGTTCAGATAACGTGGCGATGGATTTAATAAAATTAGTTGTTTAAAGCGTTGCGGTTCTGATAAAGCCGCCAGTACCCCCACCATCCCACTGACGGAATGACCCACAAAAATACAGTTCTGGAGTTTGAGTTCGTGGCACAAATCCAGTAGGTCCTCAGCATAGCTGTGCAAACTGCTGTAGCGGCGTGGACTATAGGCGGATAAATCCGAGTTCCCACAGCCGACTAAATCAAATAAGACAATTCGATAATTTGGCTCAAATACCTTGACCTGGTTGCACCACGCGGTTTGATCCGTTCCAAATCCGTGGGCAAAAATTATCGTTTCACTGCCCTGACCCCGCAGATTCACGTTATTTCGAGCAAGGATGCTAGTTGTAAGCAACATATATCTGTTTCCTTCACTGTTCTGACCTTTGAGGGAGTCCTCGTAGATGCACAATTCGCGTTCTCCAAGCCACTCGCCTGGGAAATCAGACTCCTCAACTCACTGCGACAAAATCTCTCTATCAATTATTAAAACAAAATTAAGACCGCTAGAAAGTTAAGATAAATGTATTCAAGGCGACTGCATCTACTCCCGACTCCTTACATAATTTTTCCCTTTTCTTTCGCCCCGATCACTTCTACGATTGCGAAATAGGGGCAACTTATCAAAGGCCCCTATTTCGCAATCCTGGACTGCTCCCCCACCTCGGGCGATCGCCCCACCCAACCGCCCTTGACTATTGACAAAATCGCCAAAGTATGATAAAGACTTAAAAAACTTGACCCCTGTTATCCCTCCTTCTCCCCCGTTCCCCCTTCCCGGAACTGGGCCTCATAACGCTCCAAAATCCCACTTTCAATCATCAACCTCGGCCAAACTAATAAGAAAAACCCCATCCAAGCCACCAAAGGGACCGCAACGATCGCCGTCACCCAAAGTTTATGAAACACCAGCCAACTGCCCACAATCAACGTCATCCCCGTTAACAAAATTGACCAAGGCTGACACCACCAGGGTTTATAATTCCAAGGATTCAAAGTCGGTTCTTGTGACATAAACCTCTAAAATAAACAACAAACTCACTTTGTTTTATCATAAAAATGGAAATTACCCCTTATCTTCATACCGCCATCTTAGTTTCAGACTTACATCGGTCCGAACAGTTTTATAGTAACGTCCTCGGACTCGAAAAAGTCGATCGCCCCTTTAGCTATGCCGGAATCTGGTATCAAATTGGACCCGTTCAACTCCATTTAATTGTCGATGAGACCCTCAATCTTGTCCCTGCCAACCGTGAAAAACTCGGTCGCAATCCTCATTTTGCCTTGGGAGTCAGCAACTTAGAAGCCGCCAAAGCTCATTTACTTGCCCATAACTGTTCAATTCAAATGAGTGCCTCCGGACGGGCTGCATTATTTATCCAAGACCCCGATGGGAATGTGATTGAATTAACTCAGGTGTAAATGAAAATTATTGCCTATTTATATAGTGATCCGCTGTTAGAATCGCCCAGTGATCCAGCAATTTGGGGGTGGGAAGTCGATCGCGTGTATCGAGATTTAGGAAACCGCACCCATCTGCAACAACTCCTCAAGGATTGCCAACAGGAAACCGCCGATTATTTGCTAATTCGGCGCATCGAAGAATTGGGAGACTCCGTTCGAGAAGTCTGCGATCGCATGGCAGAATTGGAAGAACGCCAAATCCAAATTGTCGCCACCGAAAATGCCACCGCCACCCTAGATACCCCCCTCACCCGCAGCGAACTGTTGAAACTCCTCTCAGAAATTGAAAGCGTCCAACGGTCCCGCCAAATTCGCAAAGGACACGCTAAAAATCGCCTGCAATCCATTCCCCCACCGGGAAAAGCACCCTTTGGATATCGACGCGGCAAAGACCGCTATGCCCTCGATCGCGCTGCTGCGGCTCTGGTTAAAGACTTTTTTGAACAATTTCTCCTCTACGGCTCTTTGCGTGGTGCCGTGCGCTATTTAGAGCGCAAACACAGCAAAAAAATTTCCGTGACAACTGGCAGGCGATGGTTAACAAATCCCACCTATCGAGGGGATTTAGCCTATAAAAATGGATTAGTGCTATCTAATACTCATGTAGCAATTATCTCCCGAGAGGAAGCCGCACAAGTCGATCGCCTCCTGCGCCGGAATCGAAGAATGCCGCCTCGAACTGCTAGTGCATCCCGTTCTTTGGCGGGTTTAGTCGTCTGTGGGGAATGCCATTGCTCAATGGCTGTTTCTCAAGCAAAGGCGCATCAGGGGAGGCGGGAATATTTATATTTGCGTCCGACAAACTGTGTACGACAACCGAAATGTAAAGCGATTCCATACCAAGCGATTTTACAGCAGGCGATCGCTCAAGTCTGTCAGGAGTTGCCTCGCGCCGTTGCGGGATTAGAAATGGGTCAAATTGGGGGCGTTAAACAGCAGATTCAAGAGGCGATCGGCACCAAGCAACAGATTCTCACCCAACTGCCACAACTGCGCCAAGACGGTATCTTAGATCCAGAAACTGCCGATTTGCGCCGATACAAACTCAGCACAGAAATTTCCGAACTCCAAAGTCAACTCGCGCAACTCCCTCCCGTCAACCTGCGCGAAACCGCCCAAGCTGTTTCTCTACCGCAATTTTGGCTTGATTTATCCGAAACCGAACGGCGATTCTACTTTCGGGAATTCATTCGCCAAATCGAAATCTACCGCCAAGGCAAAGCATGGCAATTGAAAATTATCTTTATTTTCTAGGGTTTCGGGTTGGATGAGGGATTTCCATAAAAAACTTCTGCATTAGAAGTTTTGCAGAATTG
>CAYUEH010000263.1:0-5385 GCA_964442465.1 uncultured Laspinema sp.
CTAGAAACCGTTGCGGCCCCAAATTACCATCGAGATGGAGAAAGTAAAAACACCTAAAAAAGCGGCCCAACCGACAGTCAGAATATCCATAGTCTTATTTCACCAGTCATGATCACAAAGGATTTCAAATGTTAATCATACGTCAAAGCGGGACGGAATGGACTCGAAGGGCGATCGGGCGGTTTCTCCGGTATGGGTTAGGTCGTCCCTCGCGCAACGCGGTCCCCCAACCCGAGGACCTTCGGTTTCCGGGATGATTTGAGGGGCGATCGCAACATCCAAACCCAGAACTTTTATATCCAGCGATACTGAATCAAACCATGCAAGATTTGACTCCTATCCCAACTACTGCGATCGGTGGCGTCCAGATCGAGAATGCTGATGTGGCAACCCGGTATCCATTTTGGCAAGCGCCTACGGTGATTGTGTCGGACGGCGCTTATGGGTTGGGGCTTTTCCCCGGTGATCCACCGAATCCAACCGATTTGCCAGACTGGTACGATCGCCATATTCAGGCATGGTCTCACTATTGTTTGCCCGAAACCACCTTATGGTTTTGGTGCAGTGAAATTGGGTGGGCCACCGTACACCCGCTTTTAGCAAAAAATGGCTGGCAATATCGCTCAGTCAATATTTGGGATAAAGGGGTTGCTCATATTGCCGGAAATGTGAATAGCAAGACGATTCGACGGTTTCCAATTGTGACTGAAGTTTGTGTCCATTATGTTCGGAATGTGGAATTACCCACTGGGGATGGCGATCGCTTACCGATGCAGCAGTGGTTACGGTATGAGTGGCTCAGATCCGGTCTACCTCTGAATAAAACCAACGAGGCCTGTGGTGTGAAAAATGCTGCTACTCGTAAATATTTTACTCAGGATCGGCTGTGGTATTTTCCCCCCCCAGAAATGATGGCTTGTCTGGTTACTTATGCCAATCAGTATGGCAAACCGACAAACTGGCCCTATTTTTCACTCGATGGAAAGTCGCCGGTTACCGCCGACCAATGGTCACGAATGCGGGCCAAGTGGAATCATATTCATGGAGTGACCAATGTTTGGTCAGAACCCGCAGTTCGAGGGGCAGAACGGCTTAAGGATAAACAAGCTAGATGCATTCATGCTAATCAAAAGCCCCTGCGTTTAATTGAGAGAATTATCTTAGCTTCTAGTGATTCTAATGATGTAGTCTGGGAGCCTTTTGGGGGCTTATGTTCAGCAGCGATCGCTTCAATGCGGAAAGAGCGTCGCTGTTACAGTGCGGAAATTAATCCCGTCTATTATGAACTGGCAAAAAATCGATTAGAACAAGAATATGATATTCGCAGTTCGGCTTTATTTCCTGAGTTGGTTTAAAACTAAATCCATAAAAGCTAGATTGTAGCTTTAGGGAAGTAGGGTTTTGCTTATCCGAATCCGTATCTTTAACTGATTAAACCCCCGTAAAAACGGATAACCAAAACCGTCCAATTACTGCGGAAAAACGCCCTATATAGCGTTTCTCATCTCTATAAGGTACAGCCCTCACCCCAAACCCCTCTCCATCCCCCCTACCCCCCTTTGAAAGGGGGGGGGAGAGGGGCTTTGAAAAGTACCTCATGAGTCTGGGAACCGCTATATATCCGATAACTCCACAACTTCATCGGGGTAGGCTTCCATTAAAGCAGGCAAAACGGGACAGGGTGCTCTGTCTTGTAAATTGGCGGGTTTACTCCAGGTAAAGGGGGCTTGTTTGGCCGCAGAAATCCATAACAATCGTTTGGCGCGAGTCATGGCAACATAGAGTAAGCGGTATTCTTCGGCAATTTTGAGGTCTTCGGCTTGTTTCCAGGAGTCGGCGATGGAGGGGAACTGGAAGGGTTCGCTGTCCCAGGATTGGGGTGCGCTTTGGTGGTGGAGGTGCGCGCGAATTTGGGCGCGGGCGACTTCGGATAGGGTGTATTCTCCGAGGAATTGTGCCGGTGGGGGAACCCAAAAACTGCCGGGAATCATGTTTTCATGGAGGAAGGGGATGAATACATAATCCCAATCCAGTCCTTTGGCTTTGTGCATGGTGACAATGGTGAGTTGTCGCGCTCGTGTATAAATTTTCTCAGCGTTATCTTCTGTATCAACGGGTTCAAAGCGTTCTGAGGTGACAATTTCGTTGAGGACGGTGAGAATGCCGCTCATGGAGGGATTTCCTGCGGTTTGTTGGGCCAAGCGATCGCCCAATTTGTCGGCAGTTGCCAGTTCCGAGGCGTCGTAATGTAAGGCTAAGGCGAGGAAGGAAATCAGTTGATACAAGGGGAGTTCGATCCGCGCTGTGAGCAAGCTGGCACAGAACCGTCTGGCTTGCAATACGGCTGGGGGTTGCGGGGGTTCTAATGGACCGGGATAGAGAAATTGTTCCGGTAAGCTGGTGAGGGCGTTTAAGTCTTGGGAGGGGATTAAGTTGCGATCGACTAAGACGCGCAAAACGGTTTTTAAATAGTCGGGGGAATGGGGGCGATCGAGGAATTGCAGCAATGCCAGCATTTCTGAGGGAACTTGAGATCGACGATCGCTGGCGGATACATCAAACACTTCGATGTCATGTTTGGCTAACTCACATTGAATCCCATATAAGTGGGGATTGCTCATCACCTCCTGGATAAAACGCCCTTGGCGGTTTTCCCGGACTAAAATGGCTGCCGATCGCTCCTCAGTCGTCTCACTAAATAACTGCACCGCCCTCCGCGCAATCAGTTCGATGGTGTGATAAATATCCCGAGGTTGGTACATCTCCAATCCCCCTCCGGTGTGAGGCGGATTCGCATCCGGTTGGGGGTCGCCGCTTTCTACAGTCCGAATATTTTGCAGGCGAAAGGGTAATTTAGCCGAAGGGCGACTGTATTCTATCTCCGGGATGAGTTCATGCTGCTGTGCGTAATGACGATTCACCCAACTTAAGACAAAATTAGCCGCATTGATAATAATTCGGGTACTGCGTCCGGCGCGATCCATTGTCGCCAGGAGATTCTCGCGATCGCACGCTTCACAAAAGCGGCGAAAATAGATTGGGTCAGCCGGGGTAAAGGTAGAATTAATCGCTTGATTCGGGTCGCCAACGCGAATTAAATTGGGGGGTGCATCGGGATTGTCGCACTTTCGGGCCAAAATTTCTAACAATTGGGTTTGTAAGGGAGAGGAATCTTGGGCCTCGTCTTCAAATACGGCAAAGACTTGTTTTTGCCACAAATAACAGGCACTTTGATTTTCCAAAACGCGCAAGGCAGAGAGAATCATGTCATCGTAATCGATGAACTGCCGCGATCGCATCAAGGTTTCATACTGTTCATATAATCCCGCAGCGATCGCCAGAATGCCATACGGATCATCAGGAATTTGTCCCTCGGATTCCATCCCAATTTGCCATAAATCTTTCGGTAACAATCCCGAAGATTTGGCTTCATGAATAGCAGTCTGGGCGAGTTGCGGCAGCACATCCGTGCGTAAGACAGATTGACGGCGCAAGCGTTCCGTTTCCTCCCCATCAAATTGACAACCTTCTATTAACAGTTGATACCGTTGGGGATTAGCGGCAATCCAGCGTTCTACACTTTGAATGATTAAGCGATGACTGTGGTTGGGGGTGATCACGGTCATTTGCTCTAGGTCTATACCGGATAATTCCGGATGCTGGGAGGCGATCGCCAGGGCTAATCCATGTAAAGTATTGACGGTAAATCCCATTTGTGGCATCGCCAGTTCTTTCAATGCGGCGCGAATTTTTAACTTCAAATTCGCCGCAGCAGAACGGGTGAAGGTGACGACAACCAGATGATGACGATAATGCAATTTAAACCGGGCGATCGCCAAGGCGGCAGCATCCGCCATTCCCTTGGATTTTCCGGCACCAGGGACCGCAGATACAGCCAAGGGACCGCCTTGCCAATCCGCCATTTGCTGTTGTCCCGGTCGTAATCCATTGCGGATGCGTTGTTCGGCCTCCCGGCGTTTTTGAGCAAGTGGGGTTACGGGTTGAACAACCGATGTAGGTAAATTGTTATAAAAATCATTCGACATAGTGAGGTTAAACCGGGGACAAGGACGACAACGGGCAGTCATTATGAGTTTATCGTTTTCTGGGAGCGATCGCCTCGGTTTCAATTTCCGTTTCAATTTTTGTAGCAGATTCTCCACTTCCCGACTCGTAAGGTTAGGGTAGGACTAACCCGGCAACGGGCCTTAATTTCACCCCCTCGCTATTCCAGGAGAACTCTGATGAAACCGAACTCGATCACGTCCCGGACTCATGGCAAACTGGCTCAATCCCCGATTTTACTACCGATGTTGATTTTGATGGGTGCGATCGCCAGTTGTGGTGCCGTTCCCACTTCAAATGACAGGATGAACGAGTCCCTTGTCGCCCAGCAAGGCATGGTCCCCTCATCGGCACCGATGCCTCAATCCGATGCAGTTGCCAATGAAATGGGACGTGCTCAGGGAATGGTTGCGGAAGTTGCACAAGGGTCAGGGGAAATTCCGCAAGCGTCACCGCAATTGATTAAAACCGCCTCAATGACAATGGAAGTGGAGGCGATCGAGGAGCAAATTGCAGCAGTTAATCAGATTATTAAGCAAAAACAAGGGGATTTGTTGCAATTTGAAGACAATAAACCGCGATCGCAAAATACGCGCCATATCGTTTCGATGCAGTTGCGCGTCCCGCAGCAACAGTTAGAAAATACCATTAATGCGATCGCTGAACTCGGCACCGTCATCAATCGTTCCATTACTGCTGAAGATGTTTCCGCCCAACTTATTGATAACGATGCGCGGTTAAAAAATCTCCGCAAACAAGAAGAAATGGTCTTAAAAATCATGGAACGTTCCGGTTCCGTGGGAGATGTCCTCAATGCCGCCCGAGAACTCGGTAACATTCGTGAACAAATCGAACGCCTCGATGCAGTCCAGGCCAATTTACGGACCAAAGTCGCCTATTCTACTCTGTATTTAAACCTAGAATCCCCCGTTTCCGCCGCAGAACTCCCCCAAAAATCTATTGGAAAAGAACTGCAAAAAACCTGGGGAAATGCCACTGAAGCCCTAGGAAATGTGACCGTAGGACTGCTCAAAATCACCCTATATTTGCTGGCATTTAGTCCATTTCTCCTGTTATTTGCCGGTGGAGCATTTTTAGGTTATAACAGAATCAAGTCATCCAAACCAGACGAAGCGAATATCAATCATTAGGCCAGGGGTAGAGAGGCGAAAAGTCTATGGCATTGCTGCTGGACTGACCGCCTCTCTTGCCAAGCGGGATTAACCCGATTCGCCCTGGCATCAGACAACAGAATCAACCAAAATCAGGGGCATACTCATGCATCAACCCGGAGAGGTCATCAAGGAACGCTATCGGATT
>CAYUEH010000263.1:5485-7602 GCA_964442465.1 uncultured Laspinema sp.
TTCTGTATTGTCCAGGAAATTGCCCCGGGCAAATCCTTACAAGAATTAGTAGAAAGCGGATGGGATTCGAGGGAAATGGAGGTCAGAGACATTGCTGAACAAGTTTTAGAAATCCTGGGATATCTGCATCAACTTAACCCCCCGGTCGTTCATCGAGATATCAAACCTCAGAATATTATTCGTGAGTCTAATGGTAAAGTGTTTTTAGTGGATTTTGGTGCAGTGCAAGACACCTATTGTCATACTCTAAGCCGGGGTGGGACAATGGTTGGCACTTATGGATATATGCCACCGGAACAGTTTCGAGGAAAATCTGAACCCGCTACAGATTTATATGGTTTAGGTGCAACTTTATTGTTTTTGTTAAGCCATCAATCACCGGCAGATTTGCCAGAAAAACAGCTAAAAATTGACTTTCGTCCTTATATTGAAATTTCTCCAGAGTTGGCAGATTGGTTAGAGGGATTGCTCGAACCTTTGATTGAAGATCGCTTTAAATCTGCAAGGGAAGCCTTAGAACTATTGCATTCACACCGAGAAATTATTGCGGCGCGATCGCTCAGTAATCCACAACCTATTAACAGTAAAGTCCTTCTGCAAAAAAGACAGAATAAACTATCCATAACAATCCCTCCCAATCCTTCAAAGGCTTTTACAAGTTTATTTTTCCTCTTCTTCGCTATTTTAGTAGGGAGCAGGATATTAGTGCCTATTGTGAGTCCTGTCAATTCTGAAATTGCGTGGTTTTTCCTGGCTGGGTTTTTATTTTGTGTTTTAAGTAGTGGATTCTTCGGTCCTAAATTCGTTGATTGTTTGGTTTCCACTCAACTAAATTTTCAGGGTAATCAGTTTAAAATATCCTGGATTTTTCTGGGATTAAGCCGAAAAGTCCAGGGGAACATTCAGGATATTTTTAGAGTGGAAGTCCGCAAAAAGAAAATACGAATTAAAAACAAAAACACAAAGGTAAAGTACCGTTTTATCATAAGCTGTGTTTTACAAGTTGGAGTTAAATCTTGCCATTTTGGGTATAATCTGAATCAAGCAGAAAAAGAATGGTTAGTTACAGAAATTTCAAATTTTATCGGAAAACCCAAAGTTATTGATACCTAATCCATTGCTGTATTGGGTCTAAAAGCGAACCCAAACTGGATTTCTTGCCCTAGTTTTTGAGATAGGTTATCACCTGGAATGTAGCCATCCTGTAGGAGTGAAAATAAAAAATCATGCATCAACCCGAAGAAATTATCAAGGACCGTTATCGGATTCTGCACCCCTTGGGAACAGGAGGAATTGCCACAACTTATGCTGCTCAGAACTTAGATACGGGGCAAAATGTAGCCATTAAAGCCCTGTCTCTACGGCGATTAAAAGACTGGAAATCCCTGGAACTTTTTGAGCGAGAAGGGAAGGTACTCTCGCAATTAAATCATCCGGGTATTCCCAAGTATCTGGACTACTTTCAACTCGATACAGACGACGATCGCCGCTTTTATATCGTCCAAGAAATCGTCCCGGGTAAATCCTTGCAAGATTGGGTAGAAAGCGGATGGCATCCCACGGAACTTGAAGTCAGAGAGATAGGCGAACAACTCTTAGAAATTCTAGTTTATTTACACCAAATTAATCCCCCGGTCATTCATCGAGATATCAAACCCCCTAATATTATTCGCCAGTCTGATGGTAAGATTTTGTTAATCGATTTTGGTGCGGTTAAAGATACTTATCGTCATACTATGACGAGCGGGAGTACCGTAGTTGGTACTTATGGATATATGGCCCCAGAACAGTTTCGCGGACAAGCCGAACCCGCCACAGATTTATATGGTTTAGGGGCAACTCTGTTATTTTTATTAACCCACAAAACCCCAGCAGATTTTCCAGAAACAAGACTCAAAATTGATTTTCGGTCTTCTGTCAATATTTCCCCTGAACTGGCGGATTGGTTAGAAAATTTGTTAGAACCGCTCGTTGAAAATCGCTTGACCTCTGCTGCGGAAGCCTTAGCTGTTTTAAAGGCACAAAAAGCAATGCCCAAGGCAAAAAAACAAATAATTGCTCCGCGAGCCACTAATCATCATCACCTGGCAGGAAGTCGCGTTTCCATCAAAATTACT
>CAYUEH010000264.1:0-7600 GCA_964442465.1 uncultured Laspinema sp.
AAGTTTTACCTGGATCCTGCCTCTAAGTTTTGCTAGAATGAAACAGCCCTACCTTCTTAAGGGGGGTTGGGGGGATGGAGAGGGGTTTGGGGTGAGGGCCGTACCTTATGGAGATGAGAAACGCTATATCTTTATTCTTCATATTGAGACATTAGCCTAATTTCTTCATCAGTTATCCCATCTCTACCAACTAACTTATAGTGTCGCTCATCAACTACTGAAAGATGGAAAATATCATTGGTTTCTTCAACTGCCAATTCTAGAATGGCGACATCATTTTCAGATAAGAATTGCAATGCAATAGGTTTGCAAATCGCGTTGGGGTACCGAGCCTTGCAAAACTCTATATCTTGCATGACTTGCACTATTCCAAACCTGTCTCCTGGAGATTTAGCCTGACAAGGAATGACAAAGTGCGCACCTTTTTTATTAACACCCAGATACACTTCATCAATTTCAATCTGCCCAATATTTTGAATGTTTGTTCTAAGGTGATTCTGAATGGAATAACAAGTTAACCCAGTAAAGATATCAACAAGTCGGTTATATCTAACTTTGGTAAGAAGCGCTTGTTCATCCGTGCCTGGGGCATACTTTCTTACAATCTCAGGAGTTGCATCAGGAACCTTTACCCTTTGCCTGTTTATAGTAGGCACAATTTTTCCAGGTGATGCCAATCTGAATTCATACGCACCTATACCTGTCCCAATTATTATCCATTCCGAATTGGCTGGACATTTACTCTTTATAGCATCAGGTAACTCTTTGCGAAATCTATATGAGTATGGAATATCACCAAGGTTTTTAATGCGTGGAATCCCTAAGTCATCACACGCCTGCGCCAATTCATTTCGATTAAAGGCAACCTTGATGTCGCCCTCGACATAATTATTAATAAAAACCCTTTCAATTACATTTTTGTACTTGCTCATGCAAAAACCTTATCTAACCTTTTTCTTTTAGGAATTACATCATCTGGGATGTCCCAGTATTTTGACGCTTGCCCCATGTTGTAATTTAACAAATCTTCATCCTGACGATTTAACACATAGGTTTCAAATTCTCTAGGATCTAAATTCATAGCTTTAATAACTTGACTTCCCAACGATTTAGATAGAAATGGAATCACTGCATTCCCAATCTCTCTAAAACCATGCCAAATAGTGTTATGAAAACGGAACCAATCTGGGAAGGTGTGTAATCGTGCTGCTTCTCTGACAGTTATGCACCGTGGTTCAGAATAGTGTATTGGCCTGGGTGCAGTATATGCGCCTTTATCACTAGCTGTTCCAGCTCTTAGCGTATTGCATTGACCATTGATTGCTATCTTAAAAAATCTACTGGTTTTTTCTACAGAGCCTGGATTGGTCGCCCTAAATTTTTCAATTGATTGCTTTGTATGCTTAGAGCCAATATGACCATAAACCTTATTGGGGACTTGTCTCGTATGGCATAGTGAATATTCACCACTTGACTTGAGTGAAAAGCTGTTTCTTAAACCTGAATAATCCAACTGCGAAGAATCTATACCGCGATCGCCCTCGGTAAACGCACGATGTTTCACTAGATCACTTATTGCATCTCCGCACGTTGATAGTGACAACAAGTCTAAATCAAAAATCGCAGACTCTGCTGTATCAATATCCCCATGAGTTTGTACAGGGTAGGTGGCTTTCTCAACATCTAACCTTGAGCCAATAAGAATGAGTCTTTTCCTCTTCTGTGGTGCGCCATAAAGAGACGCATCAAGGATGGATACGGGTTTTTCAACCGAGTATCCAATACTTTCAAACTCAACGATTAATTCATCTAAAAACTTCTTGTGCTTGCCTGATGCAATTCCAGGGACGTTCTCAAATATGAAATATTTAGGTCTTATTTCCTTTATTATCCGAACGTACTCGAATACCAAGGCATTTCTAGGGTCATCAATCTGTCGCTTTCCTATATGAGAAAATCCTTGGCATGGTGGGCCGCCCGCTATTAAATCTATTTCGCGAGAAAATCCTTTTTCCTCTACAGCCTTGAGTAAATCTTGTGAGGCAAGCCTAGAGATATCCTTACAAATGTTTGCACCGTAAGGGAAATTGAAGTGATGTACTAATGTGTGAATCGCATCAAATTCAACGGCAGCAGCAATGTCAAATCCAGCGGCTTCTAAACCGAGAGACATTCCGCCACATCCTGAAAAAAGATCAATAGCTACGGGTCTTTTCATGCTCTATCCAAAAAAGTGATCACTATATATTAAAACGCCAAGATTTTTGATTGTTCGATGAGATATAACTATTTATTAAACCGGAAAACCATTATAATACCTCATCGGGTTGTTGTCAAGCGCTTGCGGTCTATCCGATAGTATGGGGTTATCCTGCCACTGCCCGATCACACCCCAATTGAGAGACTTTTCCCGCAGCCAGCGTCATGGAAAGACCACAGCAACCTAAACTCCTCCTTCGCCTGCGCCAGACTGCTCGCTTTCGGCATCTCAGTCGCAAAACTGAAAAATCCTACCTGTACTACCTCCGAGACTTCATCCTGTTTCATCAGAAGTGCCACCCCCAAGATATGGGAGCACCAGAAGTACGCGCCTACCTATCCCACCTCGCGGTCGATAAGAAAATTGCCGCTTCCACTCAAAACGTTGCCCTCAGTGCCCTGCTCTTTCTTGACCGCCAACTCCTGCACCTCGACTTACCAGACATTGAAGAAATCGAGCGACCCCAACGCCCCAAACGCTTGCCGACAGTTTTTTCATAACCTGAAGTTCAGACCATCCTTGCCCACGTTGGCGATGGGACTGAAGGCTTGGTGATTCGCTAATTATTTCCGGTCATCCCCGCGAAAAACTTAGAAAACCCAGCTAACACGGGAACCGCTAACCCCGCCCCAGAACCCGCTAACCCTCCGGTGACGATGGAACATAAGCCTACGAGAGCAGTTCCGGCTAACAGGGGTCGATTGAGTCGCACCAGTCGGGAATAGTCCATAATGTGTCATCCCAGGGAGTCAGGTTATGGCGGGTAGTGGAGATTGTTCTGATTATACCAGGATTTTCGGACAGGGCAATGCTGAGTCTCTGCTGGGCGATCGCTGACCCATCCACCAGAAAACCGGACTAACCACCCGTCTATCAGAAAAGGCTCTATCCTCTGGACAGGGGTCCCTCTGGCCCTATTTCGGTTTGCGATCGGGGTAAAATCAGTGTTAAATACTTGGTATTTCGTTGGTTTTTTGTTAGTATTTTTAGAAAAGGTGAAATCATGGCGATCGCAAAGAAACAGGCAAGGGAGTTGAGCTTACGAGTCGGTCAAACCTGGAAGTCCTTTGAGCAATTTCGCATAGAGGGGGCGAAAACCCTGAGTTCGGTTAAGGATCGGGTTATTGCTACCCTTCATACCAAATCCGGCCAATATCGTATTATTGAAGAGCATGATTTTCAGACCTTGTATGGTTTAGCCCGGGATGTCGTTCGCTTTAGCGTGCCGTAGGCAATCGCCTGCGGGGAGGACTCGGGGTGGTGGTTCTGGCGGTACGCGCTGCCCAAAAGCATCCCGATGAAACTCACTTGAAATTATTGGCGGAAGCGGTGGCGATGCTGGGCAATTTGCCAGAACTGCCGGTGCGCGATGCCTTTGATGCGTTGGAACCGGAAACCTCAGACTGGGATGAAGCGGATGAGGTTATACTTGATGGCGATCGCATTCCTCACCCGTTGCGTGAAGTACCATAACCGGGTGCATCCTGACCCCAATCTGAATCACAAACCCAGTTTCTTCGGCTTTTTGGGGCTTAACTGTGGGGACTCAGAAACTCATTTTTTTTGGAGTGCTGACGCACACGCTACGCGAACGCACTCCTATAAATATCTGTACCCCATCAGTCCACCGAACCGCTATAAGCAGGCTATAATTAGCTTAAATTACTAAACAAAACCATGAATACAACTCAATTACGCCAAAAGGTCGCCAGCCAACTGAACAACCTCTCACCGGAAAGACTTGCCCTCGTGAGTGAGTTTCTCGACTCCTTAGAAGCCGCCGAGCCCACTCAAGCATCTTCCTTGGGAAAATTGCTCCCGCTAAAAAGAGGTAAAACAGCCAAAGATTTACTCAAAGTTGCCGAAATTGGGCAAGGAGATGACCTGGAAGAATGCCTTAATTCCGTTCATGAAACTCGCTCAAAAACCCAGTTTTAATATCATGGCCTATTTACTGGATACGAACCATTGTAGCTCTATTATCAATGGCAACGTTCCAGTCATTAATGGTTGAAACAATCATGGTGATGACGTGATTGGAATTAGCATCATTACTTATGCAGAATTGCTTTATATGGCTGATAAGTCTGCGAGAAAATCCGAAAACATTACAGCAGTAAAAGAGTTTTTTGGTCAAGTTGATTTGTATTTTATTGATGAACAAACAGCAATTTTTTATAGCCAGATTAAAACAGCAGTTTTTAATCAGTTTGCACCCAAAGATAAAAATAAGCGGCGTCGCACCCGTATCAGCAACTTAGGATTTACTGACCATGACCTTTGGATTGTTGCCACAGCAATTCAGCATGGATTAATCCTTGTTTCTGCCGACAGTGATTTTAAGCGCATCAACCAAGTTCAGGCATTTTCTTGGGAATCATGGATATGATAAGCGACTGCCGATTTGTCTCTCAGAAAAAATTGGCTTGTCAAGAGTAGGCGATCGCCTCATCCAGCAGACTCTCTAAACTTTTCTGTTCTTACATCGCAATCTGTACCCGTTGGGTCAAGGTTTGGGGGTCTGGTTGACAATTTAGGGTGATTTCTAGCATCGTTTCATCCTTTGAGTTATAGCGTTTCCCTCTGTTATAAGGTACATTTTTATAGGAGTGCGAGCATCTTGCTCGCTTGGGAGGATAGCGAGCAAGATGCAAAGCCTGCGCCCGGGCTTCGCTTACCGCACTCCTATAAATATCTGTACCCCACAAGTCCGGGAACCGCTATATCATATTTTATCAAATCGTCCCAGAAACCTGGTTTCTCAAAACTTCCCACCCCAACCTATCTACATGACCCTGACTGGGTAAGCACGAACTGTTGAGTCCACGGTTGCCATAATCAAATCATTGTGTAAAGCTTGGCAAATTAGCATCCTATCAAATGGATCGCGATGTAAAGGTGGCAGTTTAGCCAATTCAACCACGCTATTTTCATCAAGGGCAAGGCTGGCAATTTGATGAATGTCCCGTTGTTTCGGTAAATAGGTTTCGGGATGTTCGGGTAAAGGTAACTTCCCTAACTGGTATTTAACAATGGCTTCCCACACTGAAACGACACTGAGATAAACTTGGTTATTTGGATCGCGAATGGCATCACGAACATTTGCCGATAAACGAGCATCGCCACTGATAAACCATAAAAAAATATGGGTATCCAGCAAAATTTTCATTTCCCCTCGAAAGCATTGAGGATATCTTCGGGCAAAGGAGCATCGAAATCATCGGGGACGACAAATTCTCCGGCACATAATCCATAAGGTCGCAATTGCTGACTCGGAGAAATGGGTCGAATTTCGGCGATCGCCTCATCCAATCTCACAATCACCAAGGTTTCCCCCCCTTCCACTTGGCGCAAATAGTGAAGGAGATCCCGTTGCATTTCCTCAACCGTTACTTTTACCATAACAACACAGATCCTATTGCATCAATTTGGGCTTGAACCGCTATATGGCTCTATCTTAATCAGGATTTTAGCCCATCCCTTAGCCCCGAAACCTTCAGAAACCGGGTTTCTAGCAGAACCTGGAGCATCCTCACCCAAATCTAGCGCAGAAACCCGGTTTCTAGCCCCCACCCACATCCCAGAAACCGGGTTTCTAGCAGAACCTGGAGCATCCTCACCCAAATCGAGCGCAGAAACCCGGTTTCTCGGCCCTCAAACCACTATAGCGACCCTCAATGAGTGGGACATACAGAAAGTTTTCCCTCAATGCCAATCCTGATCCCAGGCGAAAGATGTGCGAACAAGACTTTCCGGCTTAGATCCAATGTCAGAATAATTTAGACGCACTATAGAATCAAATCATCGTGGGTAGGGTAAAATGGTAATGACTGCGATCATCTCAGACAAAATCCGGCAAGCCTCTGATGCTTACCCCAAGAGAGTTTGGCCAAAAAGTGGCATTCCACCTGTTTCAAACAGGGCCTTTGACTTTGGGCTATGCCAGTAAATTGGCAGATATGCCCGTCCCTGCTTTTCGCCAAATTCTGAAACAACGAGATATCCCGCTTTACTCCTGCGATTGCGAAGATTTTGCATGAGATCTGAAGAACTCAAGGGAGTTGGGACGCTGGTGATTGTTCTGAGTGATATATCTGCGATCGCCAACTGGGCTGCAATTCACTACCTAAAACTTCTGCCTCAACTCTACAATCAAAGAGTCGGGTCGGCAGGTAGTAGGGGGCTGTAGCTGACCGTTGGTTCTCTGTAGCTGACCACCCTAGGTTCTAAGAATTTTAGCGCCTAATAGGTCTCAAGCTAACTCTCCCTATTACCCAGGTAATCAATCATGAAAATTTTTGTTCATACCCGCACAATTTTTAAAGCCGAACCTCTCCCAGCTAATGAACTCCCTAGTCATGAAAAAATAGAAGTTCCGGCTGGTTCTAGTTTTATCGCTTCCTTTGATCCTCATCATCGTCCTTGGCCCAACGACCATCATAATATTGTTTTATCTTCCGATTTGGGTTCGGGAGAACAAAATCGCAGTAGGTTTTGGTATGTTCCCAAGGTTCATGTTGATATCTTTGAATGTGTGGCTAGAGTGATAACTGACGGGTTAAATTTGAGAAAATCTCCTAACCCCAACGATCCTAACAACATTATCAAAAAGCTATCATTAGGAACCTTCATTGATATCAGTGATGCGACTTATGTTAATCAAGATCTAGGGATCTGGTGGTGTGGTCGCCCTGTATGCACCGCAGACCAGAAACATTGGTTTGACGACCCACAACTAGGCTGGATGTCCTCCAAACATTTAGAAATGACGGATAAAAAGTTCGTCCTGGATGGGAGAGGTCCTTCACTAATTTCCGGGTGAAAACTGATTACTTTTTGATGTCGAGTCCGACTACAGATAGCAGTCCTTGTGTGCCATTGTGTCAGGGATTCAAGGTCCAAACCTTTGTCGTGCAGTAATATTTCGCCATCTGCATCTTGCTGGCTGGCTTTGTTACAAATCATGCAAGGATTTCTATAGGATCCAAGATACCAAAAAAGATTTAATTGGAGGTTGGCTGAAGCGGTAGGGTAAACCAAAATTTCAGCCCAATTGAGCCGATATTCTCAGCGGGGAATGTTGGGTTTCACTGGGTTCCACCCTGCGATCGCCCCCCACCGTTCAACCAAGGAACCGGGTTACTGATGATCACCTCTGATCCTAAGACAAGCCCAGAAACCCGGTTGCTCATTCTTCTAACAACGCCTGAAATTGACTATTCTGTCGAAGGCGATCGCAATCACTATCAGTTTTTGCCATATCGCGATATTTTGAATCTAGCTCGATCGCCCGTTTTAAGTTGTGGATAGCGACATCAACATCACCTTGCACCCCATAAA
>CAYUEH010000265.1:0-7523 GCA_964442465.1 uncultured Laspinema sp.
GCAAAAAGTTTTAAGGAAATAAGAAACAACCTGTAACCCGGGAAAATTTGCCCAAACAATGGATCATCGCTAAACCGATCGCCCAGAAATGCCCCCACCAAATTTGATTGCACACTCCCCCCACTCTACTCCCAGCGGGCGACCAAATCCTGGGCGGCTTGCCGGTGTTGTTGAACCAATTCAGGGGGAGACAGCACGATCGCATTGTTCATGTACCGATACACCCAAAGCATAAACTCTTTAAAAGAGCGCCGGGGTAGTGGCACAATGTAATCAATATATTTTATTTGGCCGGTCTCATTTTTGGGGCCGAGTTTAATTTTTTGTTGGGGATGGCGGCAGTCCCCTTCCCGGATAAACTCCATCACCGGGCTGAAAAATCTCACCTTAACGAGTTCCAACGTTAAAGTCCCGGCTAATTCTGCTGCTTGTTCCTCCGGGTCACCTAAATATAATCCCCAGCCATTTTGCAAGAGTCGATGGGCATTTTTCAGGCTTTGGGATTGATGTTCGAGGGTACGGTGCTGAGTGAGCAACTGACAATAGTCGCCAAAACGGTCAAATCGCCCGATCGCTAGGTGGCCGGTCTCACAATATTCATAAATCAAATACCAAGCGATATCATGATAGACCAGTTGCAGAGGCCAAAGTCGCAAAGGACCGACCAACCCGCGACCATAAGGGTCACACTTACGAGACAGTTCGATCGCCTGAGCGGAGGCAATGGCCTGTTCCACCGTTGCTTGCTGATGAAACAAAGTGTTTTGATTGTTCCCGCGTTTCATCATCTCCAACGGGTCAGTCTCCATGATGGCTCGATTCAGATGTTGGCGCACCGGATATAAAAATTGCCCCGGTGTTGCCGATTCCAACCCACGCAACCGCCGAGATAAAAGTTCGTGAAGCTGACGCGCTTGGGGATTACCTTGGTATTTACCTTGAGATTCCAAAGCGCACATCATCACCTGCAATTGTTCTCGGCTCATCACGCCCGTTCCCAGGTAGTATCCCCAACGATAAATCCGCCGGTCAAGGATACCGTAGTCTCGCAAGCATTGTAAATCTTTGCGAAGGGTGGCGGTTGCCGGGTAGCCTGGAGGCAATTCGATTCCCAAATTCGCCGCCAACTCGCATACTTTTTCCTGCACGGCTTGCAGCGCATCGCCGGAGTGATTTTCCCGTTCCTCTTCCGGGATATGTCCGACCCCAGGATAGTGAACCAGAGTCGCAATCAGCAACATCAGCCGCTCAAAGCTGCTGCGGTCGGAATAAGGGTGGGGGGTCGGTTTCTTGGCCATGCGGTTTACCCTCTTTTTTGGGGAATGTCAAGCTAATGGCAATATTGACACAGGTTGTTAACAACAGCGAAATCTGTTCACTTGTAAAGGTTTGTATCGTTTTGCAATAATTTGAATACATATCTTCAAATTTCAGACAACCCTAGAAAAAGCTGATAAATTTAGGGTTAATCGGGTTTTTGTGCGCGGCGTTGGGTTCGTGAACGGCGATCGACCCAATCCCATTACACCGTGTCTTGGGCAAACCTTGCATATTCGGGCAGTCGCTTCCCTAGTTAAAGCAATTGTAGGGTGGGCAATGCCCACCCTAAGTTACGGTGGGCAATGCCCACCCTACAATTGCTTATTAGGGAAGGATTTGGGCTATTTTATTTTTTGGAGTTCCCTAGAAAAGAAGCAGAACCCCTACGAAATTCCCAGGCGGAGGCTGGGAACGGCAAGAAATTCTAAGAATGCAAACAAAATTGCGTAATTTTTCCCAAATATCCCGATAGGTAAATAGAAGGCGACGGCTGGCGTTAATTCCCAGCCGGTCCATTCATCTCAATAAAAATCAACAAACCATGACAAATACACCCTATTGGCAAGCGAAAATCTGGGGATTGCTCCATGATCCAGCGCTCAAAGCATTGCAGACGAATGTAGGACGCGGTAGCGAGGGAGCATGGTCATCTTTGGCTTGCATGGAGGGCTGGATATCCCCGAAAGCCAAGTCTCATAAGGAGTCTGTCTATAATACCAACTGGTTGAAACAGATTAGCTTGTGCGATTTGATTGCCTCAGCCAGCGATCGCGCTGCTCTGGGTCGTTTGCCCGGTCATAAAGCAGTAGATTATGACAAGAACGGCTTAGAAATCAAACATTTGCTTTCGGGAGCCACACAAACCCTTAAGTTAGCCGAATGGCACGATTTCTTGCTCAATGACCAGACTAATCGAAGCAAATGGTTAGCGGAAGTTGAAACGATTTTGATTCCCGACAGTATCCGCACCTGTACGGATGCGCGGCAAGTTTACTGGTGGTTATGGCGCTGCTACCCTGTGGCCCTCTCCCGCGCCTTGGACCAGACGGGGAATCTCTCAGAAGAATCCACGTTGCCCTTACTCCCGGCAGACACTCGGATTCCCGATGCGTCGGTATGGAGTCATACCACCATGACTTCGGCTTTGGCTGGTGCGTTAGCGGGCTACCATCCTGACCCAGATAATTATCCCCGGAAGCGGGCCATCCAAGGCAAAGATTATCACCAATCCCGTCCTTATGTAGGCATTTTTAGCTTTACGCCGGTGCAGGAACTCATCAAAGCGAGTCGCAAAATGCGCGACTTTTGGGCGGGGTCTTGGTTACTCCATTATTTGTCTGCCAAGGTTGCTTGGGCGCTTGCTTGGAAATATGGCCCGGACACCCTGGTGTATCCCTGCCTCTATGCCCAACCGTTGATTGATTCCTGGCTGTTGTCAAAATATCCTGACTTTTCTGAGTGGATTGAATCACCGAGCGAACGGCAACTGCTCACCGCTGGATTTCCCAATGTGCTGGTGATGATTCTGCCGGATAACGGCGCAGGCAGCACCGGCAAGGGGCAGGTAAAAAATCCGGTTTGTGCCGCAATGCAACAGGCAGAACAAACCCTCCAGGAAGAATGGCTGAGTTTAGGGAATCAGGTGTTGGCGGATTTGCAGGACACTCAAAAATGGATGCCCAAACTCAATCCCCATACTTGGTCCGACTGGCTCAAAGCGCAGTGGCAGACTTATTGGACCGCTTTACCCTTGGGCGATCGCCTTTTGGAACTGCACCAGTCCCCACGTCAACCCCAAAGTTATCAAACTTGGCAAAAGGCCCAAAATCAGTTTGCTCGTCCTGCGGAGAATCTACTGGTGGAGGCCGAAGCGCAATTTGTGGCGGAAACTTATCAGATTAGCGTTGCTGAAGATTGGCGCGATCGCCGCCAACGGTCGCAATCCTATAAAGCCAGACAGCCCAATTTGAACGTGGGTTCTTGGTGGGCCAGCATTTTCGACCAAACCCGGTTTGCGTTGACGGCGGTTAAAAATTCGCGGACTTGGAATATTCCCTCTGCCTTTGGACCCCGGTCTACGGTTTCCGGAATAGGTCCGGTGGTTCATAACGGTCCCGATTGGGTCACCGAAGGAGAAACGGCAAAAGACTGGCAGCGGTCGGTCGGACTATTTGATGGCATTGAAGAACTGAATGCCACGGAAGTCCTCAAACGGGGGTTGCACCGGATTCTGCCCGATTTATTGCAGCAACCCCAAACCCGGTTGCAACTTTATTATCCTGACTTGACTTCGGGGGTGGCTGGATGGTTGCGACATCATCCCCAACAACAAGAAGCTTTGGCTTATTATCGGCAGGCTTGCGAAAGTTTAAGCGATCTTCCTTGGATTGAAAACAATTCCAAAGGTGAACCCCAATCTTGGGGAATTCCTTGGATTGCGGACCAACATCCGGAATGGCCCCATCCCCGGGTCCTGAATGCGGGGTGGTGCATTGAAGACTTTGAGCCCCAAGTGCAGACAGCCGGGGAGGTCCTGACTAAGAACCAGCAAAAACAGCAGAAGCAAGAACAACTTGGAAAACTGCGCGAGGCGATCGGCCAATGGTTTCCCCCCGGCGCTAATCCCACGGATTGGTATGTGCTCGCCGCTGGAGATGGGGATGGGATGAGCAACTGGCTCAAAGGTGAACCGTTGCAAGCCTATAAGGAGTATATTCCCAAAGCCTTGCAAGACAAAATCCCGGACTTAGCCGTTCGCGAGTCCTTAGAGAAGTTCCTAGAGTGCCAAAAACGTATGGGCCCAGCGAGTCATAACGCCCTAAGCCGCGCCTTGTTGGATTTTTCCAATCAGTTAGTCCCGTACCTGACCGAAGTGCGCCATGCCGGACGATTAATTTATGGCGGTGGCGATGACGTTTTGGCCTACACCAACTTGTGGGAATGGGATAGCTGGCTGTGGGATATTCGCCAATGTTTCAAGGGCGGTAATGACCCGCAAGGGGAATTTGCCCATGACGGAGATTATTGGCGCTGGCAAGGAGAAAAATTGCCCAAAAATCTTTCGAGTAGGCCCTTGTTTACGATGGGTTCGAGAGCCAGTATTAGTTTTGGCATAGTGCTGGCGCATCACTCTGTTCCTCTTGCCATTGCCTTAGAAAACCTCTGGGCAGCGGAAGATGGAGCCAAAGACTATCGTAGCCCTCAAGGACAAGTCAAAGATGCGGTTCAAGTGCGGGTCCTCTATGGCAATGGCAATATTCTCAAGGCAACGGCCAAGTTCGAGGTGTTTGCTCAGTGGCGATCGCTGTTGGATTTCCCTGCCTTAGATTGTGCCTTATTTGAGCAAGCCGCCGAGGTGTGGAGTCAACATCCGGTCCCCTGTGCCGACGCCATTTTCCCCTGGACTACCGCCTTTTGTAGTCGTCGCGAGGTGTTCAAAGGGGATGACGCCTTGAAAGCTAAATTTCATGGGGCCTTGAGTGAATTTCTCACCGGCCTCTATGAGAAGACCCCGACTCAACACCAGGACATGGAGGTCAAAAATTGGCTAAAACTGGCTGCCTTCGTGCTGCGTAGTCGCCAAATCAAAGTAGGAGGTGAACGTTAGATGTATTGGTACACAATCACGCCGATGGACGTGCTGATGTTGCGGGATGCCAAACCCTTCACCCCGGGGGAACGCGCCTGGGCGGGGAGCATTTTTCCGCCCAACGGTCATACTATCGCCGGGGCGTTGCGGAGGATGATAGGTCAGCCGAAAATGTTGACGCTTCAAGGTCCATTTTTCTGCTCTGAAAACTGCCTTTATTTGCCTGCGCCCATTAACTATATCAACGGCAAACGGTTAGTGCCTGTTTCTTGGTTGCCGGAGTCTCATCCTGCTTCCCAAATGTTATGGGACCATAGCCGACCGGCCCCGTTACTTTTGGATCAGACTCAAAAACCTGGGCCAAAATCGGACCGAAAGGAGCGGTTATATATTTCAGCCGAGGCATGGCAGAAGTTGCTCCAGGACTCACCGTTAACGGAACAGGAACGGTATTGCCCAGGGGAGGAGAATCCCGAACCTTGGACGAGTGAGACGCGATCGCATAATGCCTTGGCGACAGGGACCCGGCAAGTCAAAGATGCCGATGGCTATTTTGTCGAGAATGCGATTCGGATGACACCGGGTTGGAGTCTGGCGATCGCCTTGGATCGAGAGCTTCCCACCCCGGCGATCGCCCCCTTGGGCGGGGAAAGTCATCGCGTCCTGTTTGAGCGTTGTCCCGCCTTAGATTCCCAATGGCAGTCCCTATCCGAATTGTCCCAAGCGCATCGACAACAACCCGGGCGAAAGATTGCCTATTTAGTCAGTCCCGGGATATTTGAGCGCAAACAGGACAATGGTCAAAGTGTCTGCCGAGGATGGCCGTGGGAATGGCATCTGGCCCACAGCGATAATCCTCGCCAAAACAAGGGAAGTTTGGTTAGTGTAGCGACAGCCAAACCCATTCCGATTAGTGGTCGAATTCGAGACCACAAAAAAAATATCGGAACGAGTATTACTGCGCCTCAAATGTTTGCTGCCCCTCCCGGCAGTGCCTACTATTTGCAGCAGTCAGAATTGTTGTTTGCGGAAGATGATGCGGGTCAAGGTAAACCCGCTCATCAACACATCAAACAGTTGCGTCAACTTGGATATTCAGAATTACTGTGGAGTTCTTGCGAGGAAAAATCATGACAGATTTTCGGATTGGCTATTTATACAGTTTGGCTCCTATTCATTGCGGTGGAGAAGGAAACCTGGGCAATATTTTAGAAATTGCCCGAGAAGTGCATACCAATTTTCCTTATATTCCGGGTTCCTCATGGCGCGGTGCCCTTCGGGATGAAGTCAGCAATCAAGATTTAGATGCTGCCAATGTGTTGTTCGGGAAAGAGTTAGGAACCGATGGACAAATGGGCGTTCATCAAGTCTGGTTTGGAGATGCCCGGTTGCTGTGGGTTCCCATGCGCACTATGTCCATGAATGGCACCGATGTGTTTACTTGGGTGAGTTGTCATTCGTTAATTCGCGACCATGCTTTGATGGCCCAAACCAATGGGATAGTTTTCCCTTCCACGCCGGTGGGAACTCGGGCGGGGAGCTACATGGTAGCGGATGCTCAAATCCAAGTAACCGCTTTTAATGAGCAGCAAAAAAAAGCAATCGCTCTGACGGGGACCTGGCCTAGTTCTTTAAGTACAGCGGTCAAACCCACCTGGGAAAGCAATTGTTTGGTGCTACCCGATGCGGACTTTCAAGTCTTAATGGAGCATTCTTTATGGACTCAAGTTCGCAACAAGATTCAAGATCAAACCAATGGAGCCAATCAAGCGGGTTCTGCGGAAGTGTTTTGGACCGATGTTTGTATTCCCCGGGATACGATTTTCTATTTTACTTGGGGATACAATTTGCTGAAATCTAATCCGGTGACTTCAGACCAGCATCAGTTGTTAATGGAGACCCTCCAGGGATTAGTTCAAGTCGGCGGTCAAGCCAATGTGGGTCGCGGTTGGGCGCAAAGTTGGGTCAGCGATAATCAAGTGCCGGTTTCTGGTTTAGCTGCACCAGCTAAATCAGTTCCAGCCGCGTAAAGGAGTGAAATCATGGCAAAAAAAAATAAAAGCAAAACTTCACAGTTTCCGCCTAAGAGTTCATCGGCTTCATCCCTCAAAAATGTCCAAACTCCTCCTTCTGAACCTGCTATGAACATCAATGCAACCCCTCCCAAGGCTTCCCCTGGGAATCGCAATGTCAAACCGGAAGAAATGAGCCTAATTGCTCATGATAATATCCAAGCCTATCTCCGAGGATATGGCAAACCTGAAATGGATAAGGAAGACTTGAATGCGGTGTTGCGCTTGTCCCAACATTTGCGGGTATTTGGTCTTTTGTCTGCTGTGGGGTATCTGAATCAATCTAATGCGGCTGAAAATAACCAGGTTCGGTTACGAACGGTGCCGGTTTGGGGTTGTTTGTTGAATCTTATGTTAGGTCACACCGTGGCCCAACTCACCCTTAAACAACGCCAAGATTTGATGACTGAAGTGGTGGAGATTGCCCGGAAGGAACCGGGGAAATATATGGCGTTATGGCGCAAGTCTTTGGTCTTAGCTGAACAGTGGAATTTTTGGGCAAGGGCCTATTCCCGAGGCGAATAAGGGGATGCCCCCGAAAG
>CAYUEH010000266.1:0-7506 GCA_964442465.1 uncultured Laspinema sp.
ATCAACCGGATTTAGTATCATGCCAACCCGACGAAATGATTGCAAGAATTGAGACTCCTGTTTTTTCCGGGAATCCCGGAATGACTTTTTTAAAGCAATAAATCCAGGGACTCGGAGTTTGGGGTAAAAATCATCACAGGTTTTTGATAAAGCAAGACGGTAAAGGTCACCGTGGAACCGAGTCCCTCACCCATGCTATAGAAATTCACCTCTCCTCCCATTGATTCGATCAGCCGTTGGGAAATCGCCAATCCTAATCCGGTCCCGCCATATCGCCGGGTTCGTTCCCCATCGACTTGAGAAAACGATTGAAACAGTTTATCTTGTTGATCCAGAGAAACGCCAATGCCGGTGTCAGCCACGGCAATGGAGACCATCCCGGGAAATTCTTGGTCTTGAAAAAATACCGGGGATTCAATCAGTTCAGCGGTAATGGTGATTCCCCCTTCATGGGTAAACTTAATGGCATTTCCGACTAAATTAAAGAGAACCTGTAACAACCGTTGATAGTTTCCATAGAGAATAATTTCATCTTCCGTGTGGGGTTTATAAACCTGGAAACTTAAATTTTTTTCCTGTCCGTGAGCGCGAGCATGATTTTCAATTCCGGTTAACAGTTCATCCAGTTTCACTGGAACTAAATCCAGTTCCATTTTGCCTGCTTCAATTTTGGCAATATCCAAAACATCATTAATTAAATTGAGCAGATGGACAGCACTGCGATAGGCTTCTTTAATAAATTCTTGCTTTTCTGCTTCATCTTCTGCCATATCATCCACGATTAACTTGAGGAACCCGATGATGCCATTGAGGGGGGTCCGCAGTTCATGGGAGGTATTGGCGAGAAACTGACTTTTGATCTGGGAAATTTCTTCGGCTTTTTGACGCGCTTCTTCTAATTCTTGATAGAGAGTGGCATGAGCGATCGCCGTGCCGACTTGTTCGGCGAGTTCCTGGACTAACTCAATTTCGGCCATACTCCAGGGACGCAACGGGGGAGTTTTGGCTGATTCAGTCGAATGGGCATCAAGCTGTTGGTTCGCGAGGATGCCGGGGCGATCGAGACAAATTAAGCCATTGGGGCGATCTTGGTAGCTCGTCGCCACCACTAACATCGACTCAGGTTCCGAGGCGATCGCCTCAGAAGGACCCACAATCACCGCCGTTTGAGTCAGCAACACCTGATGCAAATCAGGATGCTCCGCCAGATAGAGGTCCCGACCTTCTAGGGGTGGTAACGGTGGAGTAATGTACTCTGCCATCACCCGGACTTTCGGGTTTCCCGGCTGGTAGGGACAAATAATACAACGACTAACCCCCAATGCCAACCCCAAACCGTTAACGGTTTCGTTCCAGATCGTATCCAGATCTAGGGTGCGCCGGATCTTGCGTGCCATTTCCCCGAGAAGTTTTTGATAGAGTTCCGATCCCGGAGGTAGAGTCCGGCGAATACTGCTGACAATGGTACTGAGGAATTTTTGATGTAGATCTAAGTGATTCGAGGCGACTGCCTGGGGATTGCCCGATTGCTCTTCCTGGCCCCACAGGAGCGCATTGGGCAGTAATCGTCCGATCGCCAGCACTTCGAGGGGTTCTCCTTGAGGCGGAAAAATCGGACTGATCGCCAGTTCAAATAAAAAGTATTGATCGCCATAGCGAAACGGATAGTTAAACCGCTCAGGAATCCGGGAGTTTAACACCCGCTCCACCCGTTCTAAATAAGGGGTGATGCTTAAGGGTTTAAAATAATCTCCCACGAAAGTGCCGACGATTTCCTGGGAATTTAACCCGTAATTCTGAGCATTTGACCAATAAAATCCTCGATATAAACCCGAGGCATCTTGAGTAAATGCCAGTTGTGCTCCTAGCGATCGCAACCAACTAGAATCATTGGACGTAGGATCGGCTGGGGGTGTAGAGTCATTCACGGCACGGGAAAAATCATCACCGAATAGGGCATCACCAGGGTTTCACAACCCACTCTATTTGCACATTCACCACCGGAGGCCATTGATAACTGCCCCGACTAGAATAGGCATTGAGTCTCAATCATTCCACTCTCCACGGGGGGGAACCGGAGGATTGCGGGTTAAATTGCGCGTCAATTCATCATCGCGAGTGGTGTCCCCGCGTAACCATTGTCGCAGGGCTGTTTCGATGACTTTGCTCGGATCGTTGGTCAAATGAGTGACGCGATCGAGCAGTTCGGGATCGATATGGATCGAAATCTCTACTTTTTCGGGGTTGCGACTATATTGCACAGCCTGATCGTTCATACAGTTCTAAATTTCTAAACTTGGGGATAAGGTTACACGGCTTTGGTGAAAGAGTGCCGCTTCAAAATTCAAGTTCCGCGCACTCAATACGGCTCGGGTGAGTCGGCAGTGAACAACCGCAGGAGAACTCGGGTGCATCAGGACCGGAGAATCCCTGGCAGGTTATCCTTTCTATTGTACGATGCTGCTTCCAATCTATCTACTGAGATTAAGGCATCTTGGGGAACTCCAAAAAATAAAATAGCCCAAATCCTTCCCTAATAAGCAATTGTAGGGTGGGCAATGCCCACCGTAACTTAGGGTGGGCAATGCCCACCCTACAATTGCTTTAACCACCGAAAAGGAATGATTTATTTTTGGGAATACCCTTGGGGGACAACGGGAGGATTCCCTGGGGTGCTAACACCGGAGCCCACCGTAACTTAGGGTGGGCAATGCCCACCCTACAATTGCTCAGATTGAGGCATCTTGGGGGATCACCGGATGATTTTCAAAGGGTACTCACACCGGAGTTTGTAGCGAACTTCAGCCTAGATTAGGCTCTCTTCAAGTCCCGAACCGGCTGTTTGCTGGCTCCCGGTTAAGGGATTGAGTGGTTTCATTCAATCCAACTGGGTGTCCATGGGCCGTAGTGGGTTGAGAGCCTCGATGCTATCACAGAATCAAATCCTGTCTATCATCCTTTCATCTGGAAATGCGATCGTCCGATCGCCAAAGGGGAAACTGATCACCGGGGGACCGTCTGGACCCGAAAAGTATTAAAATGTGTTAAGAAATAGGGTGAAGGCAAGGGAATCGCCAAAGTCTGAGGACCAGGGGTGACGACCCTTGTTAAAACCATCTTGCCCATCCCATCCTCCGCCTATCGCGCCGATAACTGACAAAAGCGTATGACCGACGTTCCTGTATCTCGCATTCGTAACTTTTCAATCATTGCTCATATCGACCACGGAAAATCCACCTTGGCTGATCGTCTCCTCCAGGTGACGGGCACCGTGGAAAAACGGGCCATGAAGCAACAGTTCCTCGATAATATGGAACTGGAACGGGAGCGCGGCATTACGATTAAGCTGCAAGCGGCCCGGATGAACTATCAGGCAAAAGATGGGGAAAAATATGTCCTCAATTTAATCGATACCCCGGGTCACGTGGATTTTTCCTACGAAGTCTCCCGATCCCTGGCCGCTTGTGAAGGGGCGCTGTTGGTGGTGGATGCGTCCCAAGGGGTGGAGGCCCAAACCCTGGCTAACCTTTATCTGGCCCTGGAATATGATTTAGCGATTATTCCAGTTTTGAATAAAATTGACCTGCCCGGAGCAGAACCGGAACGGGTTAAAAATGAAATTGAACAAATCATTGGTTTAGATTGCTCCAATGCCATTCTCGCTTCGGCGAAAGAGGGGATCGGGGTGGATGAAATTTTGGAGGCGATCGTTAATCGGATCCCCGCCCCTAAAGATACGGTGAATGCCCCCCTGCGCGCCTTGATTTTCGATAGTTATTACGATGCCTATCGCGGGGCGATCGCCTATTTTCGGGTGATGGATGGCACCCTCAAAAAAGGCGATCGGGTCCGCCTCATGGTCGCCGGGAAGGAATACGATGCCGATGAAATCGGCGTCCTCTCCCCCACTCAACAACCCCTAGATGAACTTCACGCCGGGGAAGTGGGCTATCTCGCTGCCGCCATCAAAACCGTGGAAGATGCCCGGGTTGGCGATACCATCACCTTGGCCAAAGAACCGGCAGAAACCCCCCTACCGGGCTACACCGAAGCGAATCCAATGGTGTTCTGTGGTCTATTTCCCACCGATGCGGACCAGTTCGAGGACCTGCGCGAAGCCCTGCAACGGCTCAAACTCAACGATGCGGCCCTCTCTTATGAACCGGAAACCTCCAGCGCGATGGGGTTTGGCTTCCGCTGCGGATTCCTGGGATTGCTGCACATGGAAATCGTTCAGGAACGCCTAGAACGCGAGTATAACCTGGATTTAATCACCACGGCCCCCTCGGTGATTTATCGGGTGACCACCATCAACGGCGAAACCCTCTACGTTGATAATCCCAGTCTGCTGCCCGGTCCTCAAGAACGGGAAAAAATCGAGGAGCCTTATGTGCGGGTGGAGATGATTACCCCGGAAACCTACGTGGGGGCTTTGATGGAACTCTGTCAGACTCGCCGTGGGGACTTTACGGATATGAAGTACCTGACCCCGGAACGGACTACCTTGGTGTATGAGTTGCCTTTGGCAGAGGTGGTGACGGACTTTTTTGACCAGATGAAGTCGCGATCGCGCGGGTATGCCAGCATGGAATATCACGTGATTGGCTATCGGGAAAATCCCTTGGTGCGCATGGATATTCTGATTAAAAACGACCTGGTGGATGCCCTGGCGATGATTGTTCATCGGGACAAAGCTTATGTCATGGGTCGCGCCTTGGTGGAAAAACTCAAGGAACTGATCCCCAGGCATCAATTTAAGGTCCCACTCCAGGCATCGATTGGCTCTCGGGTGATTGCCAGTGAACATATTCCCGCCCTGCGCAAGGATGTGTTGGCCAAATGTTATGGCGGGGACATCTCCCGGAAGAAGAAACTGCTGAAAAAGCAAGCCAAGGGTAAGAAACGCCTCAAGGCGATCGGCACCGTCGATGTCCCCCAGGAAGCATTTATGGCTGTCCTCAAGCTCGATCGCACTTAAAACCGCGAGTTTTAAGGGTTTTATAACAAAACGTAAAGTTTTAATTAACTTTGCTTCAAAAGCGCCCTTTTAGGCGCTTTTTTTGTTATTTTAAGAAAGAAATTAACGGGATGCCCGGTTTTGCTCCGATGGCTCTGCCCTTTCTAACTCTAAGTAGCTTAAAAGTATGAGAATATTGGTTACGGGGGGTGCCGGTTTTATCGGTTCCCATCTCATTGATCGGTTAATGGAACAAGGTCATGATGTTCTCTGCCTCGATAACTTTTTTACCGGGGATAAGCGAAATATCAGCCAATGGTTGGGAAACCCCAATTTTGAACTGATTCGCCACGATGTGACCGAACCGATTCGATTAGAAGTTGAGCAAATTTATCATTTAGCTTGTCCTGCATCGCCGGTTCACTACCAGTACAACCCGGTAAAAACCATTAAAACCAACGTCATTGGCACGATGAATATGTTGGGACTTGCCAAGCGAGTCAAGGCGAGAATTTTAATGGCTTCTACCTCGGAAGTTTATGGGGACCCAGACGTGCATCCGCAAACGGAAGACTATCGGGGAAATGTCAATACGATTGGAATTCGGAGTTGTTACGACGAAGGAAAACGAGTGGCAGAAACCCTCTGTTTTGATTACCACCGTCAAAATCATGTAGATATTCGCGTGGCTCGAATTTTTAATACCTTCGGGTCTAGGATGTTAGAAAATGATGGACGAGTGGTGAGCAATTTTGTCGTGCAAGCCTTGCGGGGGATTCCCTTAACCGTCTATGGCGATGGTTCCCAAACCCGGAGTTTCTGCTATGTTTCTGACTTAGTAGAAGGGTTAATGCGGTTGATGAATGGAGAACATATCGGACCCATCAATTTGGGAAATCCGGATGAATACACCATTTTACAACTGGCTGAAAAAATCCAGAAAATGGTGAATCCGGACGCATCCATTCAATTTAAGCCCCTTCCCCAAGATGATCCACGCCAACGCCAACCGGATATCACCTTGGCGAAGACTTGGTTGGGATGGGAGCCAAAAATTCATGTGGATGAAGGATTAAAATTGACCATAGAAGATTTTCGCGATCGCCTGATATCTAAGTAACCGCAAGGGGTAATCTCTCCTGATGAGAATCATCTCGCTATGGAGTGGAAATATTCCCCCGCCTGGGATAGAGTATAATCGCGATGACATCACGGTGCAGCATACAAAAAATGGACAGGATGAAGGAGGAGGGAAGCTAAAAGCAGCGATCGCCTACAATTGAAAGTTAGGATGAAATCAAAGGAGGACAAAATTAGGGATTCCCCGGAATTGCTCCCCCCATCCATTTCAAAAGATTTCCCCCCTTCTTCATGGGACAGACTTCTATAAATTTGCAGGAGATACCTTATATGCGCGTTTGTGTTATTGGTACCGGATACGTTGGCTTAGTCACCGGAGCTTGTTTAGCATACACAGGTCATCATGTGATCTGTGTAGACAATAACGAAGAAAAAGTCAAATTAATGAAATCTGGACGGTCCCCCATTTATGAACCGGGACTGTCTGAAATCATGCAGGAATCCTCGGAAGCCGGACGCTTAGAATTCACCACCGACTTACAATATGGCGTCTCCCACGGTGAGATTCTATTCATTGCGGTGGGTACTCCTCCCCTCCCCACCGGAGAAAGTGATACCCGCTATGTAGAAGCCGTAGCGCGAGGCATCGGTGCTCATCTGGATAAAGGATATAAAGTCATCGTCAATAAATCTACCGTTCCCATTGGTTCCGGTGACTGGGTACGAATGATTGTCCTCGATGGTGTCACCGAACGGCATCAACATGAAGGCAGTAAAGACGAAACTGCCAAACAAATGGGTGTGGAATTTGATGTGGTCAGTAATCCCGAATTCCTCCGCGAAGGATCAGCGGTTTATGACACCTTTAATCCCGATCGCATCGTCCTAGGGAGCAACAACCAACGCGCCTTAAACATGATGGAGGAACTCTATCAACCCATCATCCAGCGCAAGTTTGCCGAAGATACTTCCTTACCCCCAGTTCCGGTGGTTTTGACGGATATTAGTTCGGCAGAAATGATTAAATATGCTGCGAATGCTTTCTTAGCGACAAAAATTAGTTTTATCAACGAAATTGCCAATGTTTGCGATCGCGTTGGTGCCGATGTGGTCCAAGTCGCCAAAGGCATGGGGCTCGACTCTCGAATTGGCACCAAATTCCTGCAAGCAGGTATCGGTTGGGGGGGTTCCTGTTTCCCCAAAGATGTCTCGGCAATGGTGCATACTGCCGATGACTATGGCTATGATGCTCAGTTGCTCAAAGCGGCGATCGAAGTCAACAAACGTCAGCGTCAAATTGCTATTGAAAAATTGCAGCATGAACTGAAAATTCTCAAAGGCAAAACCGTGGGATTGTTAGGATTAACTTTCAAACCCGATACCGACGATATGCGCGATGCACCGGCTTTGAATTTAATCGAACAACTCAACCGTCTCGGTGCGAAAGTGAAAGCCTATGACCCGATTGT
>CAYUEH010000267.1:0-7488 GCA_964442465.1 uncultured Laspinema sp.
CAAATCCGGTTGTTAAAAGTCGATTTTCTCTTCAGCCCGCGCAGGCGGGCTTTGTCCGTATAGCCCCACCCTTTAGGGTGCGGGTTGTTATAGAATTTTGGGAATTGAATTCCGTATTAACGGTAAACGAATGGTAAAAATTGAACCTTGATTCAGGATGCTAGATACCTCCAGGTTGCCGCCATGAATTTGCACAATTTGTTGGGCGATCGCCAATCCGAGTCCAAAACCTTTTACCGTTTCATAGCGTTTTTTATCCACCCGGTAAAACCGTTCAAAAATATGAGGAAGCGCATCAGGCGGAATCCCAACTCCCGTATCTTTGACCTCAATGATAGCCCAATTTTCTACCGTCGATACAGATACCTCAATTTTTCCTCCGGGTGGAGTGTAGCGACAAGCGTTACTCAAGAGATTGATCACCGCTTGGGGGAGTAAACTCATATCCGCTTTGACGGGAATGACAGTCTGGGTGCAATGATAGGTTAAGTCTAGGGATTTGGCTTGAGCTTCTGGGAAAAAATCAGCGATTAATTGCTTCAAAACCGGGGCTAAATCTACGGGTTTTAAAGACTCAGAATTTATTCCACCTTCATGGCGGGCTAAAAATAACAATTGCCCGACTAAATCACTCATTTTCTTGGTGGTTTCGACAATTTTTTGTAGGCGCTTCTTCAAGGGAATGTAATCTTCCCCATCGTCTTGTAACTCTTCCAAATCGGCGATATCCATTAACCCCACCTGAGCATTACTCAAGACTGCCGCTAAGGGAGTGCGTAATTCATGAGAGGCATTGGCGGTAAACCGCTGAAGTTGTTCGCAGACCATTTCTAAGCGCTGATTGCTGGCTTTTAAGTTCACTTCTCGGGTGGCTAATTCTTGTTCAAGTTTATAAAATAGATGAATCGATAAGAAGAACCCCAAAACTCCGATTCCGGCAGAAATACATAAAATATTCCAAGTGACTTGGCGATAAAATTTTTGATGGATTTGGCGTTGTTCTAATAAATTTTCTTCCGCTGCCGCAAAGCGATCAATTAATAAGCGGGCTTCATCCATTGTCGCTTTACCTTCTTCCAACCATTCATAGAGTGCATCAGCCGGAACCCAAACCTCGTCGGAATCACGCAGTTTGTTGACTTCGGATTGGAGGGTAATTTTTTGGTCAAATATCTCTAGGTTTTCCTGGGTGATTGTCTTAATTTCTTGAAGAAGGAGGGTTTGTTCGGGGTTATCTGTGACTAAATATTGTAAGCGTTCTAAAGAGTCAGGAATTATCGGAATGGCTTGGTTATAAGGGTTTAAAAACTCTTCTCTGAATGTTAAGCCATAGCCCCGCACTCCGGTTTCGGCATCAATTAGGGCATTTAAAAGGCGTTTAGTTTCTAGGCGGACAATTTGCGTATGTTGAACCCATTCTTCATCTTCAATTAAGTTAAATTTTAACCAAGCGAATGCGGATAAAGTGGTAAATAAACAAGTTACGGGAATGGCAATAATCAGAGTGCCACGAATGCGAATCGGCAGTTGATGCCAGCAATTTAGAGAGGGTTTAAGCCCATTCATTGATTAATTATTTAATTATTCTGAGGTTCAAACTGATAACCCACCCCATAGGCGGTTTCAATCCAGGTTTCTATGTCCAATTCTTGCAGTCGCTTTCGCAGGCGTTTCACCCGAGAAGCGACGGCGTTGCTTTCCGGTTCTTCCCCCCATTCCCAGAGGGCTTGTTCGAGGCGATCGCGACTGATTACCTTACCCGGATTTCGCATCAGATATTCCAACATTTGAAAGTCCCGACTGGCGAGTTTAATACTGCGATCGCCTCGGGTTAAGCGCATGGTATCCAGATTTAAAGATAAATCCCCCACTTCGAGAATATCCCCAATCCACAGGGGCGATCGCCTGCGTAAGGCGCGGACTCTTGCCAACAATTCCTCCACATCTACGGGTTTAACCAAATAATCATCGGCCCCCGCATCTAATCCCCTCACTTTATCCGCCGTCGTATCTTTTGCCGTCAACATTAAAATCGGCGAAGTTTTCCCCTCTTCTCGATAGAATTTACAAATAGAAACCCCATCTTCTCCCGGTAACATCCAATCTAAAATCAGTAAATCATAATCTTTTTCACCAATTAACCATCGGGCATCAGTTCCCTCCGCTACCCCATCTACAATATGTCCCGAACGAGTCAAGGCATCATGCAGGGGTTCGAGTTGTTCTGGGTCATCTTCAACTAATAAAATTCGCATCACAAACCTCGGTTGAAAACTGATTTGTCCGGTTGATTTCGAGCCATCCTGAACGGGGATAGTCTCAGTTTCTCAAAGGGAGCATCTCAATTTGGCCTCAAAGGGGAATTTACAAGTCTTGCTCCCCCTTCGGTGCTAAAGACATTTATTCCTTATACCTCCCTCTCCTCTTAGGGGAGGGTTGGGGAGGGGTGGGAAGGGGGCACCGGCGGTTAGGTCTCTTTGCCAAGGGGATTGCAAAATATAAATCCTCCAAACGTTGAACTGAAAGGAAGGTAGGTGTCGGAGTAAATGCTTGCGCCCCAAGGGCGCAAGCATTGCGCCCCTACATTGACGGGACTACTTCGTTGAGCAGTCAATACGAACGTTTTGGAGATTTTATTTTTTGGAGTTCCCCAAATTGAGATGCTCCCTTTGAGAATATCCCCGTTCCAGATTACACCCATCCATCTTTAGCGACCCTTGCAGCAGTTGGCGAGGGGACCCTCACCCCCAACCCCTCTCCATCCCCCCTACCCCCCTTTGAAAGGGGGGGGGAGAGGGGAGCCGATCCAGGTGTCAAAGTGCTGCAAGACTCGCTATATAGCGCTATAGTAGAGCTTAGACCAAGAAATCATTGGCACTGAGCATCGATGGCGTGACATTATCAATAATTCCTAGAACTTGATTGAACTGAGGGACTCGAATCGCAGTCCCTAAGTCGATCGCTTCTAAACTCAAGTCAGCAAATGTTAATCCTGGACTCAGTTGAATGCGATCGAACCCGATTTCAAAATCCAGAACGCGATCGGCAGTTGCCAAATCTGTGGCGGCAGTTTCCGAGGATAAAACAAACATATCATTCCCCGGTCCTCCGGTCAAAAAATCTTGTCCTAAATCGCCACTGAGGGTATCATTGCCTTCCCCTCCATCCAGAAAATCTGAATCTTTTCCCCCAAACAGCAAGTCATTTCCCAGATTCCCCAAGAGCATATCTTGGCCCTGATTTCCCCAAAGGGTATCATCCCCTTTTCCCCCAAATATAATATCATTGCCACTCAGACCCAACAACATATCTTGACCGGCATTACCGGAGAGAACATCATCAACTTCTCCCCCGAATAAGGTATCATTTCCTGACTGGCCATTGATAGAATTTGGGATGATGGGATTTCCGGCGATTACATCATCCATCAGGGTTCCCTGAAGCGGATTCTGTCCCCCGGGATTTTGCCAGTTTAAGGGAATAACTCCGGGGGAATTGCCGCGAATAATGCTGATGGCATCGAAGTCTTCTACATCATCGCGATCGCCTACAATTGTTAACCGATCGCCGATGTTTACATTCAACCCATTCCAACTCCCCGCCTGGGGTTCTACCCAAATTTGGCCGGTACTATCTTGGAGTAAAAATTCATCCTCCCTCACCGCAGCGACTGTCCCGGCAATGGTTACCATCACATCCGGTTGAACCGGCACTTGACCAATATTTTGCAGGGGACTGGTGTTCAATGGCGTAGACACCACTGGAGGAGTCGGTTCAGGAACCGGAGGAGTCACACCGGGTAAGGCAAAAATTTGGATGGGTTCTGGGGAATTAGTCCGGGTAATGCTGATGGCATCGAAGTCTTCTACATCATCGCGATCGCCCATAATGGTCAATTGATCTCCGATATTAACAGTCACCCGGGCTCCATTCGCCGGTTCGACCCAAATTTGGCCGGTACTATCTTGGAGTAAAAATTCATCCTCCCTCACGGCGACAACTGTTCCGGCAATGGTTACCATCACATCGGGTTGAACCGGCACTTGACCAATATTAACGACCATTTTTGTATTCCTTCTGGATTGATATTGTTTTCTACTCCTTTTGACAATATCAAACGATTATGACCCAAAAATGACCAGATGAACTCAGGGTTTTTTTATCCCCAGTCATCCTAGGTTTCGACCCGACTTCATCAAGCATTCCGGTAAAATTGAAGGGCGTTTCTACCGGCATCAAATCTTTTTCAAAATAAAATAATTTATCCGTACAACTACGGAATTTCCAAACGAAACCAGAGTGATTTTATCCGATCGCTTCTATGAAAAGGCGATCGCCATTGCGTAATCTTGCGGAAAAAGGGGGGTTGGTCATTTGTCATTTGTCATTTGTTATTGGTAATTTGTCATTGGTCATTGGTCACTAGACCAAGGACCAACCCCCAAGGACCATCCCCCAAGGACCATCCCAGGACACCAAAAGTTGGCCCAATCCAAAAGCGGTAGCACGAAAAGGAAGAGTTTTGCTATGCTAAAGGTCAAAGTACCAAAGGGATGGCGGGAATTGACCCAAAGCCAACTGGCTTCGGCCTTCATATCCTCCTTCCGATCCCCTTCCGAATCCCCTTCAATCTCAGGCGTCGAGAGTTAACGGTGGCGATACCCAAACGCACAGTATAACTCAAAACCCGTGACTAGGGCAAATCCCCTAGGACATAGAGAGCGAGGGTTCAGAAATGGTGGAATGCTTCTGAAGGTGCTTGAAAACCATAGCTGTGGGGAAATTAGAAGCGGCCTGGACTACTGAAAAGAATAATCTTGAAGGGTGCGGTGCTTGTAATTTTTGTCTCAGCCGGGGTAGAAAGCAGGTTCTTACGCGCCAAATGTGTCGGTAAAGGGATTAAGCCATGTTTGAACGCTTCACAGAAAAAGCTATTAAAGTGATTATGCTGGCCCAGGAGGAAGCACGCCGCCTGGGACATAACTTCGTCGGGACCGAACAGATCCTCCTGGGTCTGATTGGAGAAGGGACTGGAGTTGCAGCAAAAGTGCTCAAGTCAATGGGGGTGAATCTGAAAGATGCCCGCATTGAAGTCGAAAAAATTATTGGCCGGGGTTCGGGCTTCGTGGCGGTGGAAATTCCGTTCACGCCTAGAGCCAAGCGAGTTCTGGAGCTTTCTCTAGAAGAAGCGCGACAACTCGGCCATAACTACATCGGCACCGAACACCTCCTACTGGGATTGATTCGGGAAGGCGAAGGCGTCGCCGCTAGAGTTCTGGAAAACCTCGGGGTTGACCTCTCGAAAGTCCGCACGCAAGTGATTAGGATGCTCGGAGAAACCGCTGAGGTGACCTCTGGGGCCAGCAATGCGCGCACCAAGACTCCCACCCTGGATGAGTTTGGGGCTAATCTGACCCAAATGGCTGCCGAAGGCAAGCTGGATCCGGTGGTGGGGCGTCAGAAAGAAATTGAACGGGTGATCCAGATTCTGGGTCGTCGGACTAAAAATAACCCGGTGCTGATTGGGGAACCTGGGGTCGGTAAAACAGCGATCGCCGAAGGATTGGCCCAACGGATTGCCAACAACGATGTACCGGATATCCTCGAAGATAAGCGGGTTGTCACCTTAGATATTGGGTTACTGGTTGCCGGAACCAAATATCGGGGTGAATTTGAAGAACGGCTTAAGAAAATTATGGATGAAATCCGCTCGGCGCGGAATGTCATCCTGGTGATTGATGAAGTCCATACCCTGATTGGGGCCGGTGCAGCCGAAGGGGCGATCGATGCGGCAAACATCCTTAAACCGGCTTTAGCCCGGGGTGAATTGCAATGTATCGGGGCGACTACCTTAGATGAGTATCGCAAGCATATCGAGCGGGATGCGGCCTTAGAACGCCGATTCCAGCCGGTGATGGTGGGCGAACCGACGGTGGATGAAACCATTGAGATTCTGTTTGGTTTGCGCGATCGCTACGAGCAACACCACAAACTGAAAATCTCCGATGAAGCCCTGGATGCGGCAGCCAAACTGTCCGATCGCTACATCAGCGATCGCTTCTTACCGGATAAGGCGATCGACTTGGTAGATGAAGCCGGTTCTCGGGTGCGGTTGATTAACTCCCAACTGCCTCCTGCCGCCAAAGAACTGGATAAAGAACTGCGGCAAGTGCTCAAAGAAAAAGACGATGCCGTGCGTTCTCAGGACTTTGACCGCGCTGGAGAACTGCGCGATCGCGAAATGGAGATTAAAGCCGAAATCCGCTCGATCGCCAGTAACAAAAAAACCGGCGTCAGCGACAACGAACTCTCCCCCGTCGTCACCGAAGAAGACATCGCCCAAATCGTTGCCAGTTGGACCGGCGTTCCGGTGAACAAACTCACCGAATCCGAATCCGAGAAACTGATGCACATGGAAGACACCCTGCATCAGCGTCTCATCGGTCAAGAAGAAGCCGTCAAAGCCGTCTCCCGCGCCATTCGTCGTGCCCGGGTCGGCCTGAAAAACCCCAACCGCCCGATCGCCAGCTTTATCTTCTCCGGTCCTACCGGCGTCGGTAAAACCGAACTGACCAAAGCCCTGGCGTCCTACTTCTTCGGTTCAGAAGAAGCCATGATTCGCTTGGATATGTCCGAGTACATGGAACGCCACACGGTGTCCAAACTGATTGGGTCTCCTCCGGGTTATGTCGGTTATAACGAAGGCGGACAACTCACCGAAGCCGTTCGTCGTCGTCCCTACACCGTGGTCCTCTTCGATGAAATCGAAAAAGCCCACCCCGATGTCTTCAATATGCTCCTGCAAATCCTTGAAGACGGACGCCTCACCGATGCCAAAGGTCGCACGGTAGACTTCAAAAATACCTTGCTGATTATGACCTCTAATATTGGGTCGAAGGTGATTGAAAAAGGTGGCGGTGGACTCGGATTTGAATTCTCGGAAAACCAAGCCGATGCACAGTACAACCGCATTCGCAGCTTGGTCAACGAAGAACTCAAAAACTACTTCCGTCCGGAATTCCTCAACCGTCTGGATGAGATTATCGTCTTCCGTCAGTTGGTCAAGGACGAAGTGAAACTGATTTCGGAAATCATGCTGAAAGAAGTCTTCAGCCGCTTAACCGAGAAGGGAATTACCTTACAAGTCACCGATCGCTTTAAAGAACGGTTGATTGAAGAAGGCTACAACCCGGCCTACGGTGCGCGTCCTCTGCGTCGTGCCATTATGCGTCTGTTAGAAGATGTGTTAGCCGAGGAAATCCTCTCCGGTCGGGTGAAAGATGGGGAGACGGCGATCGTGGACATCGGCGAAGAAGGTCAAGTCCTGGTCCGACCCGGTGAAGAACGTGAACTCCTGCCTCAAGCGGCAGAATAGGTAAAACTGAATCAGGTGGCAGTCGCCTCCATCGTGGGTGAGAAGACTGCTCCTGATACCCATTTAAAAGCCTCAAAAAAAGGGTAGAGAATTAAACTCTCTACCCTTTTTTA
>CAYUEH010000268.1:0-7465 GCA_964442465.1 uncultured Laspinema sp.
AACCCTCTTCTGCCCTAATGTTAGGGGTAGGGTCTGATCTCTTGTTGGGGCGATCGCATTACACCCCTTGGGGGCGATCGGACCCAACCCCTACACCCCTTGAGGGCGATCGGACCCAACCCCTACAAAGGGCGCTTCCCGAAGCGCCCCTACATTCCCTCCCTCTTTTTCGTCATGAACTTGACAATTTGGACTGGCGAAAACCGAATCGCCCCTACAGGAAACAACGATTTTTCATAGATTCAATTTACCACCTTGACAGGGGTAGGGTTAAAACCCCTGCCAATTGTTACTGAGGAAATCAGAGTTCCTAGCCGAAACATGAAATCCTCCTCCTCCCTTATGTTAAAATCTGTGTCGATTATGAAATTTGTCTTTGAGAGGGAGATATCAACATGGAAGCAGCACTACTACTGGCAAAACTACCGGAAGCCTACTCGATTTTCGATCCCCTGGTAGATGTTTTGCCAGTTATCCCCGTGTTTTTCTTGTTGCTGGCTTTCGTGTGGCAAGCAGCGGTCGGTTTCAGATAAATTACCGACTTTTATTCAACTCTAAGGCCATCAACAAGGAAAGGGGCGCTCAGTTGAGCGCCCCTTTCCCGATCTCAATCACAGCTTTCCGGCTACCTGTTCCTACCTCTGATACTAAATCCGGTTGGTAAAAGTAGTTAAAAGTCATGTGGGCACTGCCCACATGACTTACTGCCCACATGACTTACGGTGGGCAGTGCCCACCCTACAATGGCTGACTCGTTTTTAAAGACCTATCACAACCGAATTCCGTATGATACTAAATCCGGTTGATAAAAGTATTAAAAATTGTAGGGTGGGCAATGCCCACCTAGATTTGGTGGGCATTGCCCACCCTACAATTGCTCAACTTGTTTTGAACGACCTATTCCCACCGCATTCCGTATGAAGGCCCTGGCTTGTAAGATGCCATTTTACTGAGCACGGGAACCGATAGTTTTTTGGAACGCCGGTCGATCGCCGATGCGTTTGATGTATTCAAGCACTGCTGGATATTCGCCTAGATCGAGCTTGAGCATGATTTGGCTGTACGCCAACATCGAACCGACGGCGACATCGGCGACGGTAAACTCTTGACCCAATAAAAAGGGATGGGTGGCAAAAATTTGATTCAGGGGTTTCATCAATCGACCCAATTCGCGATCGCGGTTGGATTCGATAAAAATTCCGGGACCAAATGTGGCATTGGCAAAGAGCACCCACTGTACCAGAGTCCCTTGTTCTTCCGGGGACTTGTCTGCATTGCCGTACTTTTGGGCCAAATACACTAAAATGGCCCCGGATTCCCAGAGTTGAAACTCGCCATCGACGATCGCCGGGACTTTGCCCACGGGGTTAATCTTGAGGTACTCCGGCTGTAAGTGTTCCCCTGACTGCATATCTAACAACACAAATTGATATGGAATCCCCAACTCTTCCAGATACCACTGGACGATTGATGCCCGAGAACGAGCAGCGCCATAAAGTTTTAATGCCACTGTGATGACTCCATCTGTTGCTATAGGTTATTCTCAAAATTTTAAGGCGTCACGAGAGAGTTATCTTGGCATACTCAATCCGGTTGATCAAAGCATTAAACATTGTAGGGTGGGCATTGCCCACCCTACAATTGCTCAACTTGTTTTTCAAGACCGATTCCCACCACATTCCGTAGCAGATGGCATAGAAGGGCGATCGCCTGAGTTCCGTAACCCGTTCAGTCCAGTTCAAAACCCAAGCACCATTGATTTACAGTGGTAGATAACTGCGATCGGTTCCCAATCTTCGGGATTTATGCAAGACAATAGCCAAAATTTCTTTCGCGTCCCACCAGAATTACCCAATCGAGATCCCCTAAGCTCGGAAAGCCCTACCCCGAACTTTCGGGCCCCGGATTTAAGCAACAAAGACCTGATTGGCGCATCCTTGCGGGGTTCCTACCTCCGAGATGCCAAACTTAGTGGCGCTAACTTAAGCGAAGCGACTCTCTGTTATGCGGACTTGATTGGAGCCGATTTAAAAGGGGCAAACCTCAGTGGAGCGGATCTGAGCGATGCCAATTTAAACTTAGCAAATCTCAGCGACAGCAACTTAACTGGGGCTAACTTCAAAGGCTCCCTGTTAGTCGGAACCAATCTGAGTGAGGCGGATTTGCGCGGTGCTAATCTCAAAGGCGCTAATTTAATTGGGGCCAAACTTGCGGAAGCGAATCTCAGTGGTGCCAACCTGAGCGGAACGGATCTCAGTGAAGCGGATCTGCGGGGGACGATTCTGCAAAAGGCGGTGTATGACTTAAGGACCCGGTTCTGTGAGGGTCTCGACCCCGAAACAACCGGCGCTTACTTAATTGGAGCCGATGTTCTCCTCCCGGGCGCCAATCTCAGTGGGGTGGATTTGACCGGATTTAACCTGAAACGCGCCGATCTCAGGGGGGCAAATTTGCGCTATGCCAAGTTAATCGGGGCCAATTTAGAGGGGGCGAATCTGTTTCGGGCCAACTTGAGTGGTGCTAATCTCACCGGGGTCAATTTTAAAGGGACGAACCTGCAAAAGGCGGTTTACGATATCAAAACCATCGTCAGTGAAGGGATTGACTTGAGTTTGGCAGGGGCTTACTGGATTGCACCGAATGTCTCTTTGTCGGAAGTGAATCTGGTCGGGGTGGACCTCAGTGGGGCGGATTTAAGAGGGGCTATGTTAAGTAGCGCCAATTTAAGTGAAGCGGATATGACGGGAACGGATTTGTCCCGGGCGAACCTCAGAAAAGCCTATTTAGCCGATGCGAATATGAAAGGGTCCGATCTGCGCGGTGCGGATCTGATTGGCGCGAGTTTAAATAAGGTGAATTTGTCTCAGGCGGATTTGCGCGAGGCGGACTTAACTCGGGCTGATTTGCGTGGCGCTAATTTAAAATGGGCGGATTTGCGTGAGGCGGATTTAACTGGGGCGAGTTTAAATCAGGTCAATTTTGTGGAGGCGGATTTGCGGGGGGTGGATTTAACCCGGGCAGATTTGCGCGGGGCCAATTTAAGTGGGGCGGATTTACGAGAGGCGGATTTGACCAAGGCTAATTTACATTGGGCGAATCTGGATGGCGCTAATCTCACCAATGTGGATGTCAGTACGATTCTGGAGTGAGTTGGGGAGGTGGGTTCACTTGTGGATGTTGGGTTTGAGGGAAATGTCAATCGGGTCTGAAGACTCAATTCATTTTTATGTCCGGGTTTTCGGGAGATTTTTTATGGGTTTTGTCATCACAATTGTCATGGCTTTCCTGAACTGATTGTGAGGGGGAAACCCCGGATTCAGCGGAATCGAGTTTGCCGTTTTATAAAGGTTATGTAAAATAGGAACTTTGGGCTGGACTTCCTGAGAAAATTAGGTTAGAACCAGAATAAGCTGTCGAGCATTGAATGCGCGGACAAGAGGGAAGTGGATGAAAGTTGGCCTCGATTTCACCTAATTATAAAAACTTGTTCGTAATTGAGATGCCTGGTTTAGCGGATGACGACTTCTCAAAAAGGGGTCAACCAGCGTTTAAATTTCTAGGGAGACAAATCATGAATGCTAAATTAAGTCTATCGATATGTGTTGGGATAATGGCCGGGAGTATGGGCTTGGCAAGCTCTGCTCAAGCTTTTTCGTTCACTACGAATTATACGGCAGAGTTATCCGGGGGTGATGCGGCCAAGGGGAACATCTGGCTGAATTCGGTGACATTTGGAGATACCACCGTCAGCAATTTTGGCTTGGTGAATCAGGTGAATATTCTCCAGAATGATCTCTGGACTACCGGCAACACTGGGGCGGGTAGTGCAGATAATGGTGATTTGGCGAATATTGTATCTCAGGAACGGCTCACTGATGCAGGAGCAGTGATGGCGTTGGGAAATACCAACTTAAATAATATTATCGACGGAGAAGACCGTGGGTCTTTTTCAATGAATGTGTGGTTTAATCAGCGAGTCGATAATTTATTTTTCTGGGAACGGGGTCGCAACAGTGCGATGGAAATTCAGGCGATTGATCAACTCGGCAATGGTATTGGTAACCTCCTGACTATCAACTCGCGCACCTGGAATGATGCGGGATTTGGCATCGATACGATGGAAATCGGTAATACTCAAAGAGTAGGTTCTTTGGGGGTATCTCTGGCTGATTTAGGTCTGTCTTCGGCAATTGCTGGGGTTCGCGTCAGTGCTGAGGGGACGTCGTTGTTTAATGGACCTGACTGGAAAGTGGTCGGTTCAGCGGCATCGGTTCCGGAACCGGGTATGGTGATGGGTTTAGGGGCGATCGCCTCGGGACTGTTGGTTTCCCGTCGTCGCAAGATGAGTCAGAAAGCCTAAGGGATGCAATCTATCGGAAAAGTAGTCGGGTTCGTCTCTACCGATGAGAAATGGTTCTGAGAATCACCCTGGGGTTCGAGGTGACGTCTTGATTTCACCTCGAACTTTTTTGTGCGATCGCAACGGTCGAATCAGCCGATAAAATGGAGGAATGTCTTTTTCTGGTAACTCCCTCGTGTCTGCAACTTCTCCTACGTTTATCCTGGTTGATGGTCATTCTTTGGCTTTTCGCTCCTATTATGCTTTAGCAAAAAGTCGGGATGGGGGTTTGAGTACCTCAACCGGCATTCCCACCAGTGTCTCGTTTGGGTTTCTCAAGTCGCTGATTGAGGTGATGGCTGTCCAGGACCCGCAATATTTGGCAGTCGCTTTTGATTTGGGGTTGCCGACGTTTCGCCATGAAGCCGATGATACCTATAAGAGCGATCGCGCGGAAACTCCAGAAGATTTTATTACGGACCTTAAATATTTACAAGAGTTACTGACGGCCCTGAATCTGCAAATTGTTACGGCGCCGGGTTATGAAGCGGATGATGTGTTAGGAACTCTGGCAACCCGCGCAAGTGCGGCGGGGTTTCAGGTGAAGATTTTAACAGGCGATCGCGATTTATTTCAGCTTGTAGATGCTGAAAAACAAATCAGTGTTCTCTATTTAGGTCGTGATGCCTTCGGTCGTTCCGGAAGGGCCAAATCTCAGGAATTTGGACCGGAACAAGTACAAGAAAAGATGGGGATTCCGCCGGAATTAGTGGTGGATTATAAAGCACTTTGTGGGGATACTTCGGATAATATTCCTGGGGTCAAAGGGATTGGGGATAAGACGGCGATTAAGTTATTGAGCACTTATGGCAGTTTGGACAAAATTTATGAGGCGATCGCCGAGATTAAAGGAGCAAATCGCAAAAAATTAGAACAAGGGAAAGACGATGCCTATCACTCCCAACATTTAGCCAGAATCGTACTCGATGTTCCCTTACAACTGGAATTAGACCAGTGCCAATTACGCGGATTTGATGAAACTGCCGTCATCCCTCGTTTGGAAGCACTAGAATTTAAGTCATTTCTCCCTAAAATTAAGCAACTCCAGCAACGGTTTGGGGGAGTATCCTTAGCGGAAAATCAGGAAGTCTCTAAAACTGAAACCCAGGCCGTCCAAACAACCCATTCATCCCAGAATGATGGGACCTCTTTTTGGACCGCAGAAGAAACGGAAGCGGCCCAAGAATTAGCTCCCTCGCCGATTAATCCAGCCATTATCGATACTCCGGATAAGCTGGAAGAATTAGTCAAGCGGCTGAAAACTTACACCGATTTCGCCCATCCCGTGGCATGGGATACGGAGACTACGGATTTAGAACCGCGAGACTCAGAATTAGTGGGAATTGGCTGTTGTTGGGGAAGCGGCGAGGAGGATTTAGCCTATATTCCTATTGGACATAAAATTGGCCAGACTTTGCCGTTAAATCAGGTATTAGCGGCATTGGGTCCTGTTTTAGAAAATCCGGACTATCCCAAAGCATTTCATAATACTAAATTTGACCGGCTGGTGTTGCGCTGTCAGGGAATACAACTCGCGGGGGTGGTTTTTGATACTCTGCTGGCGAGTTATTTAATTAATCCAGAAATGACGCATAATCTCACCGATGTGTCAAGTCGATATTTAGAGGTTACCGCAGAAAGTTATAAAAATTTAGACCTAGGAAAAGGCCAAACCATTGCTGATTTAGCCATTCCTAAAGCGGCGCAATATTGCGGATTAGATGTATTTACTACTTATCAGTTAGTCGGGAAACTGCAAGGGGAACTGGCGGATAAATCCCAATTGCATCACCTGCTGCTAGAGGTGGAACAACCCCTGGAACCTGTATTGGCGGAGATGGAATATACGGGAATTAGGATTGATAGTGACTATTTGGGCAATTTTTCCCAGCAGTTAGAGGGACAGTTGCAGGAAATCGAAACCCAAGCGTATCAAGCAGCGGGGGAAGAATTTAATTTGGGTTCTCCTAAACAACTGAGTTATATTTTATTTGAGAAATTGGATTTGCCAATTAGTAAATCCCGGAAAACCAAGACAGGTTATTCGACAGATATAGCCGTGTTGGAACGATTACAAGGGGAACATCCCTTGGTGGATTTCATTATCGAAAATCGTACCTTATCGAAGTTAAAATCAACCTATGTTGATGCACTCCCCAAGATGGTTCGTCAAGATACCCAGCGGGTGCATACCAATTTTAATCAAGCGGCAACGGCAACGGGACGGTTGTCTTCTTCTAATCCGAATTTACAGACTATTCCGATTAAAACAGAGTTTTCGCGACAAATTCGGTCGGCATTTTTGCCGGAACAGGGGTGGTTATTGGTATCTGCCGATTATTCTCAGATTGAGTTACGGATTTTGGCGCATTTGAGTCAAGAACCTGTGTTGATTGAGGCATATCAGAATAACCGAGATGTGCATACGGTGACGGCGCAATTGCTGTTTGAGAAGGAAACGGTAACGGCAGAAGAGAGGCGGATGGGGAAAACGATTAATTTTGGGGTGATTTATGGGATGGGTTCGGTGCGATTTGCCCGGGCGATCGGCAAAACTTCTCAGGAAGGGAAGTTGTTTATTAAGCGGTTTTATGAACGCTATGGTAAGGTTTTTGAATGTTTGAATGGGTTGCAGAAGCAGGCGATCGCACGCGGATATGTGGAAACCATTTTAGGGCGGCGTCGATATTTTGACTTCCAAGGAGAGAGTCTCAATCAACTCAAAGGAACCGATCCAGAGGCGATCAATTTAGACAAGCTGAATAAGAAGATGGGAATGCAAGATTCTCAGAATTTGCGGGCGGCTGCCAATGCCCCAATTCAAGGGTCGAGTGCAGATATTATCAAGGTGGCAATGGTGAAAATGCACGAGGTTTTAAAGGATTATCAAGCTCGGTTATTGCTGCAAGTGCATGATGAATTAGTGTTTGAAATTCCTCGGGATGAATGGGAGGAGTTGGAACCTAAAATTAAGTCCACAATGGAAATGGCAGTTCCGCTTTCGGTCCCGTTGATGGTGGATATTCATGGGGGGGACAATTGGATGGAAGCGAAGTAAGGGAACTC
>CAYUEH010000269.1:0-7442 GCA_964442465.1 uncultured Laspinema sp.
ACGAGGTCTTGACCGCGCTTGTAAGTCCGGAAGCGGTGGCCTTGGACAACCGGAATGCCCCGGTGCTGGAGGTAAGCATCGAGGACGGGCGCAACCTGGCGGGTCCATTGTTGATATTCCTCAGCATCTAAGATGTCGGGTTTGGATTCAGTGGTTGAGGCTGACGCCGGGGACAACTCAGGTCCGGTTGAGTTGGGGTTTTGTTGGGGAAGTTGGCGATCGCCTGGAGTCGGTCCAGATAACGTAGGGGACAACTCAGGTCCGGTTGAGTTGGGGTTTTGTTGGGTTCGGTGGCGATCGCCTGGAGTCGGTTCGGTTGATCTGGGTTTTTGTCGGGTTCCGTGGCGATCGCTTGGCTGAGAAAAAGAGGCCCGCTGATACCATTGGTCTTTTAAATACAGCTTGAGAACCGGGTTGTCATACTCCGGCTGATAAGAGACGCCCCGGCGCTGCTGTAATCCCCTCACTGTATAGGCGCGACCCAACGAACTTCCCGCAGCAGCAACCGAGCCAAGTTGGTAAGAAATTGCCAGCCCTCCATTGGAAGCAGGCTGAATCCGAACGTTCACCCCATCCGCTCGCAGCCGTCTCACCAACTCGGGTAATCTGGGCCGGTCCTGGCAGAACTTATCAATCCGGTCCTGGAGTTCAGTCAGGATAATCGGGTCGGCGGGTTTTGACCTGGCTCCTTCGGCGTACTGTCTGTTTTGGCGTCGGACTCTTCTGATTTGGCCGGTGGAGGGGTTGCGGCGATCTGTTTCCCATACTGCCGGGACTCTATGCAAATCAAACTCTTCAATCAGCGCTCGGTGGGCGGATTGGGAACGATACCAATCATTGAAGCTGCTGACCGTGCGAGCGCCATCTATTGTCACCCGGTTCACCACCAGATGAAAATGGTCTCGGTCTTGGCCGTTTTCAGTTTTCGTGTCTGTATGGCGGACCAACAACCATTGACAATTCTCATGGCCCATCCGGTGACAAAATTTCTGGGCATACCGATAGGCAGTCTCGTCCGCCATCGGTTGATTGGGATGGGGACTAAAGCTGTAGTGGGCCACCGGGTATTCCGTGCGGCGTCTCTTGGCAGCAACCCGCATGAATTGAGCCACCCATTGGCTGGAATGTTCACCCGAAAGCTGACTTGCCCCAATATATTTGGCCCCAGGCTTGTCTAGGACATAGCTGAGGAGGCCCGTGAAATCATTTCCTTTAGTAACTTTCCCAATCATGATGGTTAGGATTGTTGACCCTATTTTTCAGTTTAAAAATTGGCAGGGCTTGAGCACTCTAACTTGGGAAAGATTTTCAGGACTTTTTATAGAGGTGCGTAATTGGACGGATAAGTAATATCGCTACAACTGTTGCGACGTAGTTTTAAGAAACCTCTGCCTAATTGTGGGAACAATCCTAAAAATGGGGTAATGACTCAATCCAGAAATAGTGGGGAATTGAGGCGTAGCATTTCAGGGTGGAATCGTCAAATCAGCCGAGAATTACTGCTATAGGGTTGGTCAGGGTGCGTCGAGAATCGATAGCACTCTAAAAAAAATGTGGACACAATGACATACCATTGCTCTACCGGAGGATGGTAAGAAAACCGTGGGGCAATTGTCGGCCAACAGGGGATAACTGGGCTAGGGCGGGATAGACCAGATTTAGCCTAAAAAATCCCTCCCCCCCGAGGAATTTTTTGGGGTAATAGCAACATTTGTAAGCTGGTTTGTATCGACGGCAATTGTAACAATATGTAATAATTGTGCCTACATTGTCGAAACAATGGGGATGACAGCCACCGGGAAAATCACAAAAATCCCTCTCTACCGAGGAAAAACTAATCATCCATTAGTAATTTAACAATATCAGCCTTGAAACCGTGGGGTAATTAAGGGGGAGCAAGGGGACTGTTTTGGGAGGAATAAAAATCATTCAAAGGGGTTTAAAGAAGCTGTAGCTACAAGGTGGTTGAGAGAAACCCTGGTTACAGTGCCTTTTTGTGTGTTCGCTGATTATTTTTGACCCGAGTATTTGGAACGTTAGTCAAGTAGAAAATAGCCGGTGTAATGGTTCTCCAAAACTCTAAAAGCTCCAACGGTTTCCAGCGTCATGAAGGAGAGAGAGTTGAAGGATGCTCCGGGCAAATTGGGATTTCATTATCCAGGCTCTTGATGCTCCGGGCAACTTGGGATTCCCTCCTCCCGGCTCTTGATGCTCCGCGCAACCGGGGATTCCCTCATTCACACCAAGGTGCGATCGGTCACCTAGAATTCCCTCATTCAGCCCGGGGGTGCGATCGCCACTATCGATTCCCTCATTCAGCCCAATGGTGCGCTTGGCCACTATCGATTCCCTCATTCAGGCTCTTGATGCGATGGCTAATCTGGGATTCCCTCATTCAGCCCAATGGTGCGCTGGGCCATTATCGATTCCTTCTGTTCTCAGAGTGGCTTCGCTATGTTTGTAAACACAAGAATAAATCAATAAATTGGCTCAATTGTAACCACAAGATATAGATTAAAAAGACTTGTCTTTCCCTTGAATCATCTGCGTTTTTGGCATAGCATATCGGGTCTAAAATCGTCAAATGGGGGTAAAAAAATTAACTCAGGTGTTTGAGGGATGCCTGCCAACTGAAAAACCCCCTAAAAAAACTGTGGACACAATGACATACCATTGCTCTGCCGGGGGAGATGAAAAAACCCGAGGGCCAAGTGTAGGCCAACCTGGAATAACTGAGCCAGCACGGGATAGGCAAGATTTGGCTGAAAACATCCCTCTCTGAGAGGGATTTTAAGCGAAAATAGCAACATCTGTAAGCTAATCTGTATCTACAGTAATTGTAATAAACCTTAATATTCGTACCTACATTGTGCCTACACTGTCGGAACAGACAGAACCACAATTTCAGGGAAACTCCTCAAAATCCCTCTCTAGGAGGGAAACATCATTGGGAATCAGTAATTAAATAATGTCAACCTTGAAACGATGGAGGGGGTTGAGTCAGGACCAGGGAGTTGTGGAAGAATCACCGGGGAAAATTGACGAGAGCCTTGCAGAAAACTCGGTTGAACTGGGGCAACTTTAAGGGGTGGTGGGTCAGGTCCAAGCCTGGGGAATGCTGGGGCAACTTGGAGGGGTAGTGGGTTAGGGGAAGCGTGGGAAATATCGCGGGGGAATCCCTGAAATGTGATAAAAAACTGGGGAGAATCATGCACTAATGTGATAAAAAACTGGGGAGAATCATGCACTACTGAATACGGCCCAATGGTACAGGGCGTAACGTAACGACCACAACCTGGCCAGCGGGAGCCAAAAAATCGGGGGGGTTACTTGACCCGCTCTCGTTGTAACAAAATGCCTAAGTCTCCCAACCGCCCCTGGACTCCTTGCTGGGTCGAAGTTATCATGGGGGGAGACCTCTGTATTGATTGGAACCGGCTGTTCCTGCTAAAGATTATCTAGGATGCAGTTGCCGCTCGCTCGCCCGAATGGGACTAATGAGCGGATTCGCTGGCTTATAACCACCTCTGATTAAAATTGACCAGCCAGGTTGGTTATAAGCGATGCTGTACCATAAACGTTGACCATTGGAAAGAATTGCGCGTCAGGGGAAAACAAATCCAGTAATTATGCCGACTGTTTTAAAAAAAGATGGGTTTGATTTCCGCATTTACTTCAACGACCACTCGCCTCCTCATGTTCATGTATTCAAAGCTGGTGGACAAGCCAAAATTAGTTTGACCGAAGGCCCGGGGGGTTTGGAAATATTAGGGGTTGATTCACTGAGTAATAAAGACGTAAAAAGAGCGCTAGAAATTGTTATAGAAAATCAGCAAGAACTGGCAAACAAATGGGAGGAAATTTATGGTTAACCCAATCACAGATGATTCAACTTTTGTACAACAAGTAGAAAAAGCGAGAATCGCTTCAGCAAGGGCTAATGCAACTGAACCGAGAGCAATAGCCGCTTCTTATGATCCAGTCAATTGCTTGATTATCATCCACTTAAAAAGTGGAGCCATTTTCAGTTTTCCACCAGATATTGCCCAGGGGTTGGCAAATGCCGTAGCTGAGGATTTAGCCGAGATAGAAATTACCCCGAATGGAGAGGGATTACATTGGTCAAAGCTGGATGCGGATTTCACCGTCTCTGGATTAATGATGGGTCTGTTTGGCTCAAAACGCTGGATGGCTGAACTGCATCGACAATGGGCAACCGAACAAGTTTCATAGCTTTTTCTACGCAACAAACCAACTCATGCAACGCGGGGCGGTTGGTTTCTTCCCCCCGCCTGTCATAACGTGCCGTGGAATAGGTGTTTTCCACCACACTCAAGCGGAGGCACCTAGGCCATGTCAACCCCTTCATCTAGGATGTGGCTGATAAACGTGCGTCTATTTTCAGGAGCTTTTAAGGAAATGAAGCTCGCGCTCGCGCCCCCCATTCTGGCAACCGTAGAGCCAGAGCCTCGCTAGAGCTGGTGCTGGTACTTGCCGGTACTTGCGATTTGAGCGCCATTGTTGAAGAGATTCAATTGTTAGATCCCATATAAAAGCAATCTATGGGGGTGCAACGACCTCTACCCCGTGTAAAAAAAACGTGATGGTTTTCCGGGTAATAAAACCTGTTAACAAGTTTTAGAATAGAGCCAGAGTTACTGAGTTGAGCGATGAAACCGAAAGGAGGGCGGGGCAAGATAGCGCCCTACCAAACCAAGTTGATGAGGGTGCCGGTGCCGGTGGAGTTGCAGGTGATGCAACTGTGCGATCGCTACCGTGAGTTTATCGAAGCTGGGGGGAATCCCCAAGAACCGCCACCGATGCTGGAGTCTCCTAACCGATCGCAACAGGAAACGCCACCATCGATGCTGGAATCTCGCGAGGGATTGCTCTCGGGTGACCCTGGGCGAAAAGACCTGCGGGCATCGCTGCGCTTACCGCAACTGATAGAGGAGTTCGCTCCCCTGGCGTTCGAGGCAATCACCACGGCTGGGGAAAATTGGTCGATGCGGCTGGATGAGTTTTTGGCAGAATTAGCCAGGGCGATCGACAACATCAAACAGCAGACCGAGCCAGTCCCCGAGCCAGAGCCGGAGCCAGAACCGCAACCCGAGCCACTCCCCGAGCCAGAGCCAACCAAACCGCGCTCGAAGCACGAAAAAATCTGGGATGAGTTGAATGAGCGACAGCAGACCTATCTCAAGCAGATTTTCGAGATTGACCAGAACCGGGAGGAGTCCGAGCGTGGTGCTTGGAATAGCGGCGGTCGTCCCCGTCCGGCTGATGAGTGGCGCTGGATTGAGTATTTGGAGTTGTTTGTCCATTCATCCCAACTCAGACAGAAGCTCAAAACAGCCAAAGTCGTTGACCCGGGGACGGGCAGCACGTTCAAAGCACTCGCCACCCGCAAACTCATCGAAATTGACTACTGCTATCCAGTGAAAGACTGGTTCAAATGCAAACTGACTCGGTTGGGACGTGCCGTGGTTCGTGCTGGATTGGGCGTTCAGTCTCCCAAAAAACTGCCACCTCGGACACTCCGGGATTACCAGTGGAAGGCTCTCGTAGCAGCATGGCAAGCTGGGGATAAAGGATTAAGGGCTTCAGGGGAACGCTCGGGAGACTATGGCGGTCACAGTTGGCAGCATTGTTGGCTGCGGCTGCGGGCTTGGGATGACAAGATGCGTTACGGCAGGAGTGGGCTAGTCCGGGAGTTCCACAAAGACTGGAAATCCTGTCTAGGAATCACCGAAGAAGGACGCAAATTCTACCGGGAAAACTGGGGGAAATATCGCGAACTTTATCCCGAGGTGGAAGCGCCAGAACCCGAGTGAACCCGATGCCAACAACAATGATGCCCTTGCCTCGAACCTGTAGTGGCCCAACCGTTGGCGGCTTCCACTGAAATATCACCTTACTCCTCTGATTTTTGTTCTGCTTCTTGTTCTGCTTTAACCGGGCGTGGTTTGGGCTTCGGTTGGGGAGGTTTAACCTGCTTTTCCTTTGACTTAGAGGGGGTGGCCTTTGACTTAGAGGGGTTAGCCTTTGCCTTAGAGGGGGTTGCCTTTGCCTTAGACGGGGTGGCGTTCTTTTTTTTCTGCTTTTGGACGGTGGCTTTATCGTCGTTAGATGCCTTAAAAAACTTAGGTGCTTTTTCGAGCGGTGGAGCGAGTAATGCCACAAACTCAAACCCGTCTTTTGCCGGGATAAACTTCGCTTTGAGTTGTAGAAACAGCGGACGACCTTGCTCCTCTTTTTCGAGTTTAGGATTGAAACGGAATGGCTTAAAGGGCGCGTCTTTCCATATCACCGGGACATGGGCCGCTTTCATAAAATTGACCTTTTTCTTAGCCGCAACTGCTTCATCTAATTTTTTCAAATTCTGGTGGATGGCTTCGTCAAAATTGCGGAACACCGAGATGACCGGAACCCGACAAACTGGGATGAACTGCCACAACCCAGACAACTTAAACTCAAAATCTTCTAGCTGCATGGAGATGGCGGACGAGGCTGCATCTTTCTCAAAACCAACCAACTGAAAAGCAAGCTGATGGGGTTGGTCCGGCTTCGGGAAGTGCATCACCTTCGGATAGACAATCAGCCGTTGCGTGGCGATTCCCGACTGTTTTATCTCCAGTTTTAAAGCGACCATCGCCGACATCAACCTTGGCTTAAACAAGAGCGGATACTCCTTACCGCCCACCGTCACTGTGGACATAATACTCCCCTCCTCAAAGTTAACCTCACAGGGGAGGATGCCGACCGCTTGAAAAAATGTGCTAGGGGTTTCCGGTTCCTGTTCCGTTGTTTCAGCAGTTTCTAAATTGGTTGGCGCTTCAGTTGTTTCAGCCTCTTCTAAATTGGTTGGCGCTTCAGTTGTTTCAGCCTCTTCTAAATCGGCTGGCGCTTCAGTTGTTTCAGCCTCTTCTAAATCGGCTGGCGCTTCAGTTGTTTCCGCAGCTTCTAAATTGGTTGGCGCTTCAGTTGTTTCAGCAGCTTCTAAATCGGGTGGAGTGGGTTTGAGTTTACGTTTAGCGCTCATTGTTTAGGCGGGTTTTTCTTTGCTAGTATGATAACGAAAATTGCCAGATTTATTTCAGAATCACCGAAGTTTTTCGGGTTGAATGTCTGGGCAAAGCAACCAAAAAAACTCAACGGCTACTTCACCGCAACGAGCTTTCAAAACTCCAACTTCTGCACTGCCGCCCGCTTGGTCTCTTCCCCCCGCCGGTCGTACCTTGTGGTCGTCGAAGGCGAGGAATGACCGGCCAGTTGCTGCACCGTGAAGGGATCGACATCCTCCGCGAGGAGGTCGGTGCAGAACGTGCGCCTAAAATCATGGGGGGAACAGTGCTCGATTTGAGCCAACGCCGCCAACTTCTGCACGACTTTGTACACCGTATCTGGAGTCAGCGCCTTAAGTTGGACTCGCCCGAAGCGGT